>JBKJYB010000123.1:0-9668 GCA_046716045.1 Nitrosospira sp. | reverse complement strand
TTTTGCCGATATGCGCCGTGCCGGATTGACCCCGCGCTTGCTCAATATCGGCGGCGGTTATCCCGTGCGTCATGTCAAGCCCATTCCTTCGATTGAAATAATAGCGGAAGTCGTGAATACGGCTATCGCGGACCTGCCGGAGAGTATTCGCGTCATGGCTGAACCGGGGCGTTACCTGGTGTCTGACGCCGCGTATTTCGTCTGCCGCGTGGTGGGAACAGCCACCCGCAATGGCAAGCGCTGGATGTATTGGGACGCGGGCATGTTTGGCGGCGTGATCGAGGTTACCGAGGGTCTGCGCTATGAAATTCTTTCTGATCGCAAGGGGCAGGACATTCCCTGGTCCGTTGCCGGACCGACCTGCGATTCGGTGGACATCCTCATGCGTGACGAAATGTTGCCGGAGGATATTCAGGAAGGAGATTTTATCTATATTCCCAATGCCGGCGCCTACACTACTGCCTATGCCAGCAACTTCAACGGTTTCCCGTTACCGGATGTGATGGTGTTGTAACCAGGAAATCAAAATAGAATTGTGGAACAAAAGACGGCGGACACAATAAAGACGTGCTCCGCCGTTTTTTTTTGCTCAGGCCGTAGGCATATCCTTAACCCGAATATTTCGCTCGATCACGGGAAGATGTCGCAAAGTACCCGGCGGTACCCGCAAGGCCAGTGCTAAAAATTGGATTTCAGCCAATTGATTAGCTGCCACATTCATGCCCCCTACAGCAGTTTTTTTCGGTGCCGGTTTCGCGGAATATCCGGGTTTAATTCCACTTGCGGTCAAGCACGATAAAATGGTATTCCAATTCATCATCCAAATGATGTTTCTCGCGTGACGTTTCGCGCCATTCGCCTTGACTGAATTTGGGAAATAGCACGTCCCCATCAAAATCTTTCTGAATTTCGGTAATATACAATCGGTCGCAGACAATCAACGCTTGCTGGAATATTTCAGCTCCGCCGATGATGAAGCTCTCAGCCGTATCGGCACACTCGTAACAGGTTCTTAGCGCAGTCGCCAATGAACCCACTACGATAGCGCCCTCGGCTTTGTAATCGGGTTGCCGTGTAACGATAATGCTGGTGCGGCCCGGTAACGGCCTGCCGATGGATTCGTAAGTTTTGCGACCCATGATGATGGGATGCCCCATGGTAAGCGCCTTGAAGCGCTTCAGATCGGGAGGCAGCCGCCACGGCAACGCATTATTCTTGCCGATAACGCGATTTCTGGCCATGGCCACCAGAATGGAAAGACGGCGGGGAGTCATACCGCGACCGGCGCTTTGATTGCCGGATAAGGGTCATAGCCTTCCAGCATAAAATCCTCGTACCCGAATCCAAAAATACTATCGATTGCCGGGTTCAAATTCATCACCGGCAATTTTCTGGGTTCCCGGCTCAGTTGTTCCCGCGCCTGTGTCAGATGATTGAGGTAAAGATGGGCATCGCCCAAGGTGTGCACAAAATCTCCAGGTTTCAGATTGCATACTTGTGCCACCATCAGCGTGAGCAGCGCGTAAGAGGCGATATTGAACGGAACGCCCAGGAAAATATCGGCGCTGCGCTGATAGAGCTGGCATGAAAGCTTGCTGTCAGCAACGTAGAACTGAAATAAGGCGTGGCATGGCGACAATTTCATTTTATTCAACTCGCTTACATTCCAGGATGAGACGACCATGCGCCGTGAATCGGGGGTATTCCTGATCTGTTCGATTACCTCGGCTATCTGATCGATTTCCTGTTTCTCCACACTCGGCCAGGATCTCCACTGCCGGCCATATATGGGACCCAGATCGCCATTCTCGCCGGCCCATTCATCCCAGATGGAAACACCGTTATCCTTGAGGTACTTGATATTGGTATCACCTTGCAGAAACCATAGCAATTCGTAAATGATGGATTTCAGATGGCATTTCTTGGTGGTTACCAGTGGAAATCCTTCCGACAAGTTGAAACGCATCTGGTGGCCGAATACGGAAAGCGTACCGGTGCCTGTGCGGTCGGACTTCTTGTGCCCGTACCTGAGTACATGCTGCATTAGATCAAGATACTGACGCATAGGAGATCAGGTGACGGGCAAAATTCTTGGGCTTAAGTGCGGCGGGCGGATTGGACGCATGGTGTATATAATAACAAGCTTATATTTTACAGGATAAGGCGCCAATATGCTCGCAACGCTGACACAGAATGCTTCGCCCATAAGTCAATCCACCAAGGCAACACATATCCTGGTGGTGCTGCCCAAGCTGGATAAGATTTCAGATAAGCCTCAGAACAAACTTGATTTCTTGGGTAAGAACGTACTGGAAGCTTTGTTATCGCGGCGAAGAATGGCGCTTGGGGAAATTGGCGATACACCAGCAGCAGCCAATCTTGGCAGCGGAGCCTTGTGCGCATGGGTCATGGTGGATTCAGGTAAATCCCTATTCGAGCAGCAAACCTCCGTTCGCAAAGCCATGCAACTACTGTTGGAGGAAAATCCGGCGGAAATATATCTTGCGATTTACGGTAATTCGGGCGAAAAACGTGCATTCGCGGGACTGGCGGTATACGTCGCCTGGATCAACGGTTCAGTGCTGCCATCGCGGAAAACCAGCAAGAAAAAGCCGGTCAGAAAGCCGCTGGCAAGAATCGTGTTGCATGGATACAAAGACGTGGACAACTTTGCCCTGACGCAAGCCAAGGCGGAAGGCAATCTGCTCACGCGTGAACTCACGGTGCTACCACCCAATGAATTGACGCCGGGACTTTATCGCAGACACGTCAAGAAGCTTGCAGCTAGCGAAGGCTGGAAGTATCAGGAATATGATATCAAGGCGCTGCGCAAGATGGGTGCGGGTGCATTTGTCGCCGTGGCCCAGGGTAGCGACCCCGAAGATGCCGCCATCGTGCATTTACAACGGCGCATCAAGCATGTGCATAAAACTGTGGCGTTGGTAGGCAAGGGTATCTGCTTTGATACCGGGGGTCACAATTTGAAGCCGCCTCGCTACATGCACGGCATGCATGAGGACATGAATGGTTCCGCCGTAGCCTTAGGCATTTTATTGGCCGCAACGCGCGCCAACCTTCCAGTGAACATCGATTGCTGGCTTGCCATTGCCCAGAACCATATCAGCCCTCGTGCCTACAAGCAGAATGATGTCATCACGGCATTGAATGGCACCACCATCGAGATTATCCATACCGACGCAGAAGGCCGGATGGTGCTGGCGGACACGCTGACGCTGGCTGGGAAACAGAAGCCTGATGTAATGATAGATTTCGCCACGCTGACCGGCAGCATGCACGTGGCGCTCGGGTCGCGTTACAGCGGCATTCTCGGTAACCGGGAGGAACTCGTGCAGAAGGCGCTTGTAGCGGGAAAGGCAAGTGGCGAGCGAACCTGGGCATTTCCAATGGATGCCGATTACGACGCAGAGCTGGAAAGCAAGATCGCAGACGTTAAGCAATGCACCCTGGAGGGCGAGGCGGATCATATTATCGCCGCACGCTTTCTCAACCGGTTTGTGGGTGACATACCCTGGCTGCATATGGATCTCTCCGCGAGCAGTAACAAGGACGGATTGGGCGCGGTTGGCAGCGACGTTACGGGTTTTGGGGTGGCGTGGGGGATTGAGATGCTATCGCAGACCGCGCGGATAGGTGAATAAAATTCGCGGCCGTGGTTGAATGTATAATTGTTCAGACAATCTGCAACACTATCTTGCCGGTGATGTGTCCGGTTTCGATCAACCGGTGCGTCTCATGACAAGTCTCACGCCCACAGTCCATCCGTTCAGTGCCGCTTCCACAAAATCTTGCTCGATATAGTTAATTGCCAGCTCCCGCCCCCCAGAGATTGCACAAATTTGGCCTTCCGGGTGGATGATATAGTGGTGGCAGCCGCTTCCAGCATGGAAACGTTTTTCGGTTTCAATGCCGGATATTCCTGCCGTACCACCGTGTATTCAGCATACGTTCCCGGTGAGCCGCCCAAGCCATTATTGAAAAAAAATACTTCATCGCCCGGGCGCACGCGCGTGACCGAACCGCCTACCGCTTCCACCACTCCCACGCCATCACAGCCCAGAATTGACGGCAGCTTATCGGGATAATACATATTGAGCTTGCGCACCTCGGTGTCTATTGGGTTCACACCTGCGGCGTGCAGTTTTACCAGTACGCTGGATGGATCGGCAAGCGCTGGGCTGGGTACATCGGCTGCTGTCAATACATCCGGCGCACCGGGACATTCATCAGTATGGCTTTCATGATTTTCCTTTACTTTTATCCCATACATAACGGACAAACCGCTGCCAGCGGTTGAGGTTGATCGTCTGTACGGACTTTTTCTGCATGCTGGCTAATCGATCACGGGCTGTACTCAGTTTCACCTGTTCATGAATCTGGCGCAAGGTTAAACCGCCAGGGCCCTTGAGCTTGTCGGGATCGGGTTTTGTCATGATCAATTCATTCCGTGTCTGACTGGATGGCTGGGTGGAGGGGATATGTTAAACTTGAGGCCTTGATTTAGCGAGAAAATAAAATGTCCGGTAATACCCTGGGTAAGCTTTTTTGCGTCACCTCTTTTGGTGAATCTCACGGTCCTGCTATTGGTTGTGTGGTGGATGGATGTCCGCCGGGGATGGAATTATCCACTGAAGATATCCAGTGGGATCTGGACCGGCGCAAGCCTGGTACCTCGCGTCATGTAACGCAGCGTCGCGAATCCGACACCGTGGAAATCCTCTCCGGCGTATTCGAGGGCAAGACCACCGGCACGCCCATCGCGCTGCTGATCCGCAACGAGGATCAGCGTAGCAAGGATTATGGCAAGATCGTGGATAGCTTCCGGCCAGGGCATGCGGACTATGTGTACTGGCAGAAATACGGCATACGCGATTACCGCGGCGGCGGACGTTCCTCCGCACGCGAAACCGCGGTGCGGGTTGCGGCAGCGGCTATCGCCAGAAAATGGTTATTTGCGAAACACGGCGTGGTAATACGCGGCTTTATGTCGCAGTTGGGACCCATGGATATCCCGTTTAAACAGTGGGAGATGGTTAACCAGAATCCGTTTTTTGCGGCTGACGCCGACCTCGTACCCAGCCTCGAAGAGTTCATGGATAAGCTGCGCAAAACGGGCGAGTCAGTCGGGGCAAAAATCAGCGTCGTGGCGGAAGGCGTGCCGGTGGGCTGGGGCGAGCCGGTGTATGATCGGCTGGATGCGGAAATCGCCTACGCCATGATGAGTATCAATGCGGTGAAAGGTGTGGAAATCGGCGCGGGATTTGCATCCGTTGCGCAGAAGGGCACCGAACACTCTGATGAAATCACTCCCGAAGGATTTCTGAGCAACAACGCGGGGGGCATAGTGGGTGGTATTTCCACCGGTCAGGATATTGTCGTTAACATTGCCGTTAAACCCACTTCCAGCATCCGTCTGGGGCGGCGCTCGGTTGATAAGGCTGGCAAACCGATGATAGTGGAAACGCACGGTAGACACGACCCCTGTGTAGGGATTCGTGCCACGCCCATCGCCGAAGCAATGCTGGCGTTGGTGCTGATGGATCATGCCTTGCGCCACCGTGCGCAAAATGCGGATGTCGTGTGCGCCACGCCCAAGATTCCGGGCAAGATTGGCAGACAGGAATCCAACTCATCCGGCATGCCCGCTGTCAGGGCAGCGCCGGAATTTGCCGAAAACCCGGAACCTGATGAAGCGTGAATATCAGGAAAGCCACCCGCAACGAATGCGGTCAAAAAATGGTTTGAGCCATAGTGGAAAATTATGGCCCCGATGTTCCAGTGGTGCCGGGTGTACTTAAGTCCAATTGTCCATATCCTCAGAATCCGTAAGATGCAGGACAATAATCTTCCCGCCGTACTTAACTAAAGGGAGATCAAAAATCATTCGGAGAGCATGGGGAGATGGAACTGACAAGGGTTTTTGCGTTGTCCGTAATGATATTAATCGCTTCTTATGCAAACACCTACCTGGGAAAATCCACCGAGAAGGAGCCCCCTGTGAGGCTACGGAACAGGCGCCACAAATGAATCCTGATAAACCTGGTCAGAGCGAATAAACCTGATCTATTCTTTCAACCTAGATCCAAACTTGCAGGTTCACGGTGAAGATTGATGCGGCGAGAGTAACGGCACCGCTCAAGCCACCGAAATCCTTCCCCTTCTTACCCCTGCAAGAAATCTTTGAAGGGCGATTCATGCGCCGGGACCGGTGTTCCTATCCAATAACCTTGCGCATAGTCTACCTGCATTTTTTCAAGCAACGAAAATGTCGCGGCACTCTCTACAAACTCAGCCGTTGTTTGCTTTCCAAACCCTTTCGCCACATCGCATAGTGCCTTTACCAGGATTTGATCGTCGGGATTGTCGGCTAAATTTCGTATAAACGAACCATCGATCTTTACTACATCGATCGGGAGTTGCCGTATGTAATAAAAGGAAGAGAAACCAACACCGAAATCATCCAGCGTAAAACTGCAGCCAAGGGTTTTGATCGTTTCCATGAGTGTTCGTGCGGCGGACAGATCTTCCAAAGCCGCTGTCTCGGTTATCTCAAACATGAAGGTAGATGGATCGGCGCCGTAGTCAGCGAAAGCCCCTGTCAAGATCGGCAGTAATTCCGGATCGTGAAATGCATGGGCGGATAAGTTGATCGAGAAACGGACGTTGTGTCCCCGCTGCTGGATTTCAGCCGACAGGGCAATGGATTTCCGCAAAACCATATGATCAATGGCATGAATAAGACCGGTTTGTTCTGCCGCAGGTATAAAAAGATGGGGGGCGAGTATTGTTCCGTCATTGTCGCGCATGCGCAACAGCACCTCATAATGATCGATGGTTTTAGTTGAAATATGCATAATGGGCTGAAAATAGAAGAAAAACCTGTCATGCAAAAAAGAATACTCAATCTTCTCTTTCCAATATACAAGCGTGTGCATGCGCTCGCGGGTTTTCTCTTCGTTGGAAAACAAGTGCCAGCCGCCACGACCTGCTTCCTTTGCCTGGTACATGGCGAGATCCGCTGCCGCCAGCAGATCATGAACATTGTTTCCATGCTCCGGAAAGAGGGCAATACCAATACTGGCTGATGCCTTATGAGTTCTGCCGTTTACAGTCAGCTTTCCCTGGTTCAGGGACGCCAGAGCATTTTTTGCGACTTCTATTGCTCCTTCAGGGGTCGTTTGTGGCAATATTACTGCGAATTCATCCCCACCCAGCCGTCCGAGTATATCGACGCTGCGTATGCTGCCAAGCAACATGCGCGCAACCATCTTCAATAAAGCATCACCTGCCTGGTGTCCGCTCGTGTCGTTGATGTACTTGAACTGATCCAGGTCGAAAAAGAGTAATGCGCCCGAATAGTTATAACGCGCAGCCAAATTGAGCATCTGCTCCAGTTCTTCCTGAAAGCGGCGCCGATTGAATAAATCCGTAAGTGGGTCATGATCGGCCAGCCAGGCCAGCCGGCCTTCCGTACGCTTATGTTCCGTCATATCGAGACCTACCGATAACATCGCGGGATCATCTGCTGCGTGCCGCGTCAGACGGGAGTGCAGCCAGAGGATGTGACGTACCGAGTCATCTTTGCACAAGATATTGGCTTCATGACGCAGTTGGTCTCTTTGTTCAGACCGCACTTCCTCAAGATGGGCAGGCAAGTCCTTCAGATCATTTTCGAGAGCAAGAAGTTCGATGAAAGGTTTTCCTTGCAGTTCTTGTTCCGTATACTGAATAAGCATTTCGCCGTGGGTATTAAGCGTTATGATCTTGCCATTGGCATTTTGTGTAAGCACAATCACCTGTGCGATATCAAGCAGGTTTGTAATGAAATCCCTTTCCTTGCTCAATTCATCCATTTTTCCCGCTAATATCCGCGTCCGGTCGGCAACCTGATCCTCAAGTTTCTCAAGTTGATAGGACAGGGCGACCGCTGTTTCATCGAGCATGTCAATCTCATCCTTTAGCCATTGTTTATGGCGGGCGGAATGAAGTGATGAGCGAAATTTTTCAAAATTACTGTGGGCTAGGAGCGGCAAAGCAAAGACAATGTGTTTGAATCGCGACAGCGGCTTCGTAAGGATTACAAACAATAATATTACGGAAAGCAGGAGCCCTACCAAGCCTGTTATTACATTTTGCCATGTCAAACTGTTTATGACATCGATGGTGGAAGTGATATCAGTGATAACTATCAACTTTGCTTTGCCGGTTTGATTCTCCCTTCCCAGGGAAAGCAGTCTTATTTGCTGGTGACGGCTGCCCAAGGAAACCTGAACACCATTTTCAAGGCTGTTAAAATCCGGGTATTGTTCGGCGGTTTTATTGAGGATTGCGAGGCTTCTTTTTTTGCTGGTAAGTGCAGCAATCCGGACGCCCCAGTTTGAGATTCTCATTCCATGATTTTTAGGTGCGTTGTCCTGTTCTTTGACAAACAAGCCAATATCGGCGCCTGATATATTTTTGAACCCCAAGACCGCATCGACCAGGGAAATCCCGACGACCACCACGCCAACACTGATCCCCTCAACCAGCAAGGGTGCCACAACAAACTGCATACAACTTTCTACACAATTAAGAGGACTGATGGGTTGCTCTTGTATATTAACTTCACGAACCCAATTCAGCATCGCCTCGCTTCCATGCATGTCGGATTCAGGACTGCCCCAGGCTGCCAGCAATTGATTCGACTTACTGTAGAAACGTACCAGTTCAATGCCTTTGTTGAGTTGAAATGGTGTCCAGTAAAGATCAAACGTTTTCTCAATATTTTCACCGTTGCTCATGAGCAGGGCTGTACTCATCCCCTCCAGAAAAGGGATCATTTCGGCTAACTGATGTAAATCCTGCGAGATTTCCTTTATTAAACCTTCAACTTCGCTGGCATAACGCTGGTGTTGTACATCTCTTTCGCGTTCAAAGTTGTCTATCAGGCGCAAATAAGTAATTGCACTGAACGAAGCTACGATAGCGAACAGTATCAAGGTGCTCAACCACAAGACTTTCCACTTCAGGCCCAGGAATTTGTGTGGGCTGAATCTTGCGGTATCATCATCCTGTACCGTGCCTTTGTGGAGATTCTGTTGCATGGGTATCGTTGTCGCTAGAAGCGATAGGAACCAAGGATGGTAAACAGACCCCAGCGCTGAGACAGGTCACCCGTATTTGGATTATCCAGAGTCGAGAGCCAGCCGGTGCCATTTACATGGTGATATTCCGCGCGCAACATGAACTGGGGCGTGATATTCCAGCGCAATCCGACAGTTATATCCTTGGCAAAGCGGGTATGGGCAGGACGTCCTCTGCTGGCCGCTGATGCCGCCCATTTACTTCCGTCGCGGTCGTCTCTGTCTGTATACAGAGCATCGTAACGAACGAAGGCTTCCCAATCGGGGGTAAGCCGATAGGCACCTTGAAAATAATAGCTTTCACCGTAGAAATCCAGCTGAGGTCCAAATCTGCCAAAGTCTCTGTACACAAGATGGCGTAACGCATATTCACTGGTTATGCTCCAGCGCTCGGCGTTGTATTGAGCGGAAAAAACCCAAGGAGTAAATAGAACCGAGCCCGAGGCGAGTGGATCAACTGTCCCCGGGTTATACCCTGTGTTTAACTGTGTCCCGCTGACTGCAAGGCGGATCCTGCCGCCGTCATAT
>JBKJYB010000122.1:0-5048 GCA_046716045.1 Nitrosospira sp. | reverse complement strand
GCTCCTTATATTTTCCTTTACTTAGCATTACGTCACCCACATAACTGATGTTCGCGGATCCGATAGCGGGTTGGTTCACCGACGTTTCGAGGGCAGTATAGTTATATTTCGGTTTAGCGCACCCGGGGGCTCTGTTGCAAAAAATAAGAAGCGTGGTGCACTATTGTATTTTTCAGGGTAGATCCTCAATGTCAGATTTCAAATGGCGTCATTTTCGTGGAGAGATAATTCTGAGTTGTGTCCGATGGTATTGTAAATACGGGATCAGCTATCGTGATCTGGCGGAAATGATGCTGGAACGTGGTCTTAATGTGGATCACACGACGCTCTACCGTTGGGTTCAGCATTACGCGCCGGAAATGGAAAAGCGTCTGAGGTGGTACTGGAAACCTTCCATGGGCTACAGTTGGCGGGTGGATGAAACCTACGTCAAAGTAAAAGGGGAATGGACGTATCTCTACCGGGCAGTTGATAAACAAGGCCATACGATTGATTTCTATTTCTCCCCAACGCGTAATACCCAAGCCGCCAAACGCTTCCTGGGCAAAGCCCTGAAATCCATGAAAGCCTGGGCGCACCCCGGTGCTATCAATACCGACAAGGCTCCCCCTTACGGTGCTGCCATTACCGAATTAAAAACGGAAGGAAAGTGTCCGCCTGACACCGTACACCGACAGGTAAAATACCTGAACAATATTATCGAAGCCGATCATGGCAAGCTCAAACGCTTGATAAACCCGGTGCGGGGCTTTAAATCGATGAAAACAGCCTACGCCACCATCAAAGGTTTCGAGCTCATGCGCATGTTCAAAAAAGGACAGCTGGACATGTGGAAATATGGCCAAGGCCTCACAGGGGAAATCCGCCTTATTGAAAGGCAATTCGGTCTCTACAGCACATAATCAATCCGATCAAGGGCACAGTTCTGGCTTGTCCTTTTTTTTGCAACAGAGCCAGGTTTAATCACGCCCGAAATGGACCCGGGAAACCATGAACCTCATAACTGGCGCTTCACCGGCATGCATATGCGTCATGTCAGAATAGCCTTGCATCTGCAAGGTGACCTCGGCGTAAACCTCGCCGGAGCTGGGTTGGCCTTGCAATTGCTGGACGAAGTTGAAGCCCTGCGCACGCGGCTCAAGGCGATGGGCGGCGGGTAGTGCTGATATGGCGCAGTACTCGGTGTAAATCCCGCCGGGGCTGCGCTGGCCTTGCAATTGCTGACGAAGTTGAAGCCCGCGCACGCAGTTCAAGGCAATGCCGGGGTAGCGCGTCCCTCTCTCTCAATCAGGCGGCAGTTCGTCTCCTGTTCGGGGCGGCTCACCGCCCTGGCGGGTAAGGATCGCGCAGAACGCCTCGAAGTCCGCGCGTTCCCTGCTTTCCATGAAGAACGCCGCTGTATTCATGGCCGACCGTTTTTCAGCCACAGTTGCCTGCACCCCTTGCCATGTCTCCGCTTCCAATTTATCTGTGCCTAAATAGACCACCAAAAAAAAGAGGGTCTTATGTGTCCTGCCGAACAGAAAAGATAACCTTTACCGGGTAGGATGCGGCCATTCTCTGGTTTTAACGCCAATAAATGAGATACGAACCCAAAAACATCAATGCGCTAGTCAGATTTTATAGAATGCCGCCGGGATAATTTTTAAGTGAAGTATTGTTTTCCTGTCATGATAATGACACACATGATCCATATTATTTAAGGTGAAACAACCTCTTCGACTGCCGCACGAATCAAGCATGCACTCGGTGACCAGTCAGTGACCATTGAGGCTCCAGATAATTTTTCCCTTGGATTTAATCCATGAATTTGGATGTAAATCTTGCCGATTTATTCCCTGATCCAATTTCAAAGCCCACTACACACAGTGGCTACACAGTTAAAAAGGAGATTTATATGAATACATTACCTATTTCCCAAACCTTATCCCTGAGCCGACAGCGTCTACGGAATGCAAAGGTCGCCTATACGCCTCGCAATGTAAATCTGGAATTGGCGAAAACCCTGTTGACCGGGGATGATGTCATTCCCGTCGCCGGTGATCTAGTGTTGGCGCGAGTAGAAAAGATCAGTCAACACAGCGGGCTGGAGCTGGTGCATGGCCGTCGTGCCGGTCTGTTCGTGGGCGATGAAATCGTGGTGTGTTATGGAAATCGTTATGCGCCTGACCAGTTTGAGGCAGAAGTGCCTAAAGATTTAGGACAGTGCGATCTGGTGGCGTCAGGTGGTATTGCCTCGCGTGTCAGGTCGCGCCACACCAGGATGAAAATCCCCACAAGTATTATACCCATTGGCCTGTTGGCAAATTCCAGGGGTCGGCGTATCAATCTGATGGATGCAGCCCTTCCAAAGGCCACCGGGTTACGTAGCCGTCCTTTTACGATAGCCGTGGTGGGCACGTCCATGAACGCCGGCAAAACCACCGCAGCGGCTTCACTGATTCACGGTCTGGTCAATGCCGGCCGCGTGGTGGGCGCCGCCAAGGTAACCGGTACGGGTTCGGGACGGGATACCTGGCTCATGACAGATGCCGGATCAAAGTTAACCCTGGACTTCACCGATGCTGGTTTTCCTTCCACCTATCTGGCCACCCCAGTTGAGGTAGACGGCATTTTAGAGGCGCTCGTCGCACATTTGACCAAGGCTCGGAGAAGGTCAAATTGGTGGTGATGATGACGCTGGTACGCTCATACAGCTTGGAGAGAAGATGGAACAGCAACGCCCCGCCTGCCTGTGAGAACGGCAGATAGCCCAACTCATCCAGAATCACCAGATCCATCTGCATCAGACTGAGCGCCAATTTGCCCTGCTTGCCTGCGGCTTTCTCCCGTTCCAGCGTATTGACCAAGTCCACCGTGGAGTAGAAGCGCACCCGTTTGCTGTAATACTGGATACCTGCAACACCGATGGCCGTAGCCAGATATGTTTTGCCGGTCCCTGTTCCACCCACCAGTACCGCGTTCTGTGCGGCATCGGTAAACTCCATGGTGGCAAGCCGCTCGATCAGTGACTCATCTACCTTGGATTGGCTGAAGTCAAAACCTGCGAGATTACGGTGGATAGGGAATCTGGCGGCATGCATCTGGTAACTGATAGAGCGAATGGCGCGATCCGTCGATTCGGCTTCCACTAAATGTCGAAGGAGCCATTCGGAAGATTCCATGGATGCGGTAGATCCCGTTGCTCCCTGGCTTTTTAATTCGACATAGCTATCTGCCATACCGTGCAGTTTGAGTGCCTTGAGTTGGCTGATGATGTCAGGCATGGGACGCCTCCTGCGTACTCAGGCTGTCGTAGCGGGCGGTATCTGCCAGCGGCTCCACGGCGAGCTTCAGGGTGGTTTCCACCTGTTCCGGTAGCTTGGGCTGATTGAGGCGCGCCAGCACATTTTGCACATGCTCGGCGCTGTGCACGCCGGATTCCAGCACCCATTCCACCGCCACCAGAACGGCTTCAAGGCCATGAGACGGAACCATGGCGAGCACTTTGGCCATGACCCGATCACCCAGATGCCGTTCGTGCCGCCGCAAGGCGGCGGCGAGCATGACGAAGGGGGCCGGCATCTCGCCAAACGGCGCACCATTACGTAACGCGCCGGGTTTGTGATCAATGAGCGGAATGTAATGCTGCCAGTCGTAGCGGGTCTGGTCACGATCGAACAAGCGTGCATGACAAGCCACCAGCACGTTCTCGACATGCGCTTCGATCCGGTCCGGATAAAGATGGACGGCTATCTTATGGTTGGCCAGATGGCAGGGTACGGAATAGCGGTTGCGTTGTACGCTCACCAGGCAAGTACTGGAGACGCGTGCCAATACTTCGACATAGCCATCGAATGGGGCCGGCATGGGCATCAAATAGATCTGCTCCTGTTCGAGGACGTCGGCGATGGTAATGCCGACATATTCCGGATGCTGCACTCTCGACCACAAAGAGCGACAGCGTACTTCAAGCCAGGCATTCAACTCATCGAACGTGCTGAAGCGTTGCTGCCTGGCATCCATCCAGATACGACGACGAGAGTCCTGCACATTCTTCTCGACGATGCCCTTCTCCCAGCCGGAGGCGACATTGCAAAAGTCAGGGTCGAACAGGTAATGCGCTGTCATGGCGAAGAAGCGTGTATTGACGACGCGACCATTACCTTTGGAGACTTTATCTACGGCAGTCTTCATGTTGTCGTAGATGCCGCGCCGGGGAATGCCGCCCAAAGCCGTAAAAGCTCGGGTGTGCGCATCGAACAACATCTCGTGACTTTGTGTGGGATAGGCGGTAAGCCAGAATGCGCGGCTGGCGCATAGCTTGGTGTGTGCAGCCAGAATCTTGCGGTGAATGCCGCCGATCACCAGCCATTCCTCGCTCCAGTCGAACTGGAAGGCTTCACCCAGCTCAAACTTGAGCGGCACATACGCTGATTTGGCTCCGGTTGTGGCAGCGTGGTTGCGCCAGGTGCGGATGAAGTCAGTGACGATGGTATGGCCGCCGTTGAAGCCTTCTTTCTTGATTGCATCGAACAGCATCAACGCGGTACGCCGGTCACGCTTGGGACGGTGTGCATCGGCTTCCAGTGCCAATAGCAGCTTGGGTTCAAACGGCGTCAGCTTGCCGGTGGCCTTTGCCCTCCGGTACCTGGTAACGGCTGCATCTGGCGTCTTAAGCCATTTCTTGATGGTATTGCGCGACAGACTTGTGCGTCGCTGAATCTCACTGACAGACAGATGTTCTCGGAAAAACATCCGCCGGATCTTTGCATACATAACCATGGTAATCACCCCTTGTTTACTCCTGCTTATAAATTAAGCAGGATACGTGGATTACCTGGTCAAAATTCAACCGGCTCAAACAGGTTTATTTGATCATTTTTGGACCGGCGTCAACACCAGCGGCGGACCTCAGTATTGGCGGTGACCACGTCCAAGGTCAGCCCGGCCTGCTTGAGTGCCGATACCAGTGGCACGTAAAACGAGCGTCGCAAGTAACCATTAAAACGCTCGACCTTGCCCTTGGTCTTGGCACGATACGGCCGGCATAGCTTGATGACGAAACC
>JBKJYB010000121.1:0-3489 GCA_046716045.1 Nitrosospira sp. | reverse complement strand
GGATATCGATACCGAAGATTGGAAAGCGCCGAAAGGGCTGGGCCCGGAAAAGATAAGAAATATCGACGCACAGTTTATGCAACAGTGGCGCAAGACGTCGTTCAATATACTCATGCATGTGCAGCCGGCGACGGCCAGGGATCTGCCTGCCTTTATCTCGCAGCTGGAGGAATGGGGTTTTACCATCGCGGAACCATGATTCTTCGCAGCGCCGCGTTAAGCCGGGGGGGCGCTGTTTCGTTTGCATTCGTGCTGTTATTTGTATTGTTGTGGAGCCCGGCGTTAGGTTTTGCGCAGGAATACCAGGAATACCATTGCACGCCGGACACCCAGTATGAGTGCGCAAGCGGCCGGTGCGAGAAGATAAGCGGCGGCTTCCAGCATGCCGAGTCATTCGTCTACAACACAAAAACCAGCGAGCTCTCGGCATGTCTGTGGACGAATTGCTATGGGGCAACGGCGGCGGTATTTAAAGATGCGGCCGCCGGGACCCTCACCGCGATCGGCAAATTGAAACCAGCCGCACATCCCGGCAATGAACCGGTAATTGTTTCCTTGACGATCCGTTCCAACAGTAACCGTGACACCACTGGTAAAGAAGCCAGTGACTTCACTGCTATCTGGGGTTATGGGGGTAAGGGGCTGACGTTGGATATGGGCAAGTGCGTGCTCCGGAAATCGCCATGACATGTTGATGCATCCCCGTTAAGGAATATGCCAATGATGGGTTGCGCTTCTCTCCACCCATCCTACCCGAGATGTATGACACATATACAGAATACGCGCGACAGGTGGTCCCTCGGGCTGTATTTTTATCGCTTTATGCGTACTTGCCTCCGCTATTTTACTCGGCGCGGCAAATGGCAATTAAATCTGATTAGCATTTAACCTAAATCCGGCAGTTGAACGGGGGAGTGTGCAATTCGCCGTGTAGCGAATTCACCATAAAGGTGAAGATTAAGTGATGAAAAAAGTCTTTGTGGATTACAGTGCTAAATTAAAAAATAAGCGGTCAACTGCCGGATTTAGGTTTAATGTTAATATAATCAACAGAAGGGGGCTGAGGGGTTCCCTTGTATCAACAATGGTAAGAACCGGATTACTTTTATCCAGCGTCGTTAGATCAGGGAGAAATACATGAAGCGATTGGTTCCAGGCGTCATTTTCTTACTCAGCTTGGCGGGTTGTGCTTCCGTCGATGAAAAATCGGCGGGCGATAACGTGCAGGCGGCGGCCGCCGCCAGGGACCGGGGAGATTGGAATGCAGCACGCAAAATTTACGCTCGTTCATTCACCGATGCCAATCTGGCCCAGACCAGTCCCCGCTTCAGGGCTGTTCTCCACTATGAATATGGCCGTTCCCTCGGCGTGACGTGCCATTTTAAGGAAGCGGAGCAAGAACTTACGGTGGCTCATGACCTTGACAAGAAATCCGGGGGAGTGTTTTATCTATCCTTAACGGAATTGGCGCGCCTCAATCTGGCTCAAAAACAATACACTGAAGCCGTCGCTTACTTTGAAAGTGTGTTAGCCGAGTTGGACCCTGAAATCGCCCCCAAAAAAGCACCCGATTTCTACGTTGCCGTGCTTGATGATTATGCGTTGGCCCTTTCCGGAGCCGGACGCCCGAAGAATGCTGAAACCGCCGCGAAGCGAGCCGCGGAGATCAGAGCAACCGCACCGGCGGCGGAATCATGGGCGGGCGCTGACCGTACTCCCTACGGTACACAATGCTCCAAAGCATAACGTAACCCGGCACTGGGCGGTAGCGGAGAGAAAGCGTTAATGAGGTTTTGCTATCCTGGCCAGAGTCAGGCTGCTAGTCCCCAGCCGCTTTCTTGCCCAGATAGGCAGCCTGACCGAGACCGAATATGGAAAGCAGCGTTGCGTCGACATCCGGCATTGTGACCACGCGGCGGAATTCGATGTGGTCCATAAACTCGACGGCGGAGATTGCATAAATAATCGCCGCCAGGATGGTGATCGCCACCATCTGAAAGTCACCGAGGTCGGTGCGGTTGGCGTCGTCGGTGACAAGATCGAGAACCCTGGGGGTATCGGCGTTGGCCTTCATGTCTGTCTTGCCTTCCGCGGCGGCTTTTTCGACCTTGCCTACGGTGATCGCTTTGGCAGCTGTAAAACTGAGTACACTGATTCCGGAGAGGATGAGCAGATTCGGCGGGATATCCACCCCGCCCACATAACTCCAGCCAGCCGCAAAGATGCGATGAGATACAATGGCGATGTAGGCGCTGATAACGAGCGAGAACCAGAGAACGGTCTGAAACTTGGAACTGCTATAGCGATTATCAGTACCCAGGAAGAGTTCTGTCGGGCGGCCCCTGGTGAAAACGTAAGCCAGAATGTAGAGCGCTACCATGGCGCCGATGAGCGACCACCAGCGGGCGGTGCGGCCCACCGATTTGCTCTGCCATTCGAGGGATTTTACGGAGTTGGTGCCATCCGTGGCGTTGATGCCGCCGCTGCGCACGTAGGTTGCCTGGATGCCATCGCCGGGACGCATGGCTGATACAAGCGGCTGAAACTGAGTGCTTGTCTGGAGCGGAACATTGACTTCGCTCTGGGGTTTATCCAGGTTCCGGGTCCTGACAATGAGCCACGACATATCAGTGGCGATTTCCTTGATGGTGCCGATGATGGTCGCGCCGATAATCCTGATTTCTTCCTTGAGTATATTGCCTTTGGGCGTTGGTTCGTAGGTCAGCGAAACCAGATCGCCGGGCTTGGGCCTTGTGAAGTAGGCCGAGCCCCGCTGATCAGGAAGAAACGTTCGCACTTCCCCGCTCACCGACTTTACTTCCAGGGGTTCCACCTGAATAACGATGCCGTCGAAGCTGGACGATGATATTTCCGGATTCTGCGCCGACGATCCCGCCTGTGCTGCCGCGGTTCCGGTAACGCCAGCGGGCTGCGGCGGGTCTTGCGCGTGAAGGGGCGCCGCGGTCAGAAGAAAAGCAAGGGCGAACATATATTTTGGCGCGAGCATAACTAATCCTCGTACGCGAAGAAAACCGGCCGCCGTCAATTCTCAGGGACAACCGCTCATTATGCAATATAGGTTACAACCTGATTTAATGCAAGGAAGCGCCATTCTTTCCTACGTGGTATCAGATTTTGCGGTTCCTCAGAACGCCGTCGCCAGATACTCGAACAAGAGTATAAGACCATACCCTCCCGAGGGCAGCGCTATCGCGGCACCGAACACCGGGTGCTTGGTGAATGGCAGAAAGGCGCCCCTTTGATTGTCCCTGATCGCCTCAAGCGCCCACCCAATCTCTTCCTTTTGCGATTCCACATCCGCTGTTTCATCCGGCAATTCAATAAGCTTCTTTTCCAGCCGTTTGATGGCCTCTTGTTTGGCCATTTCGGCGGAATGCCGCAATGCCATGGCGTTGACGAAGACGAGTGCCGCATTGACGGTGAAGATGATGCCAAGTGTGGCCGGAAAACCCCAATTATCGAAATAGT
>JBKJYB010000120.1:0-4495 GCA_046716045.1 Nitrosospira sp. | reverse complement strand
TCGTCCAGGAGGGTTCCGCTCAATTCGGCTGGCGTCTCATCGGCCGTATCTTGTGGTTTATCCTGTGGCGCATTGGTTGGGAAGGGTGGAAAATTTTCATCTGTCATGTCTTCACTCCCAGTCTGGCGCGCGGGTTGAAAGTTTTGAAGTGCGCGGCCATGTTGTGGTAGAAATCTTTGGCACTGTCATTGGCCGCGGGTGGCAGCACGATCTGAAGCACCACAAAAAAATCACCCGACGTCTTGCCGGGAATGCCGCGGCCTTTCAATCGCAGTTTCCGTCCAGTGGCGGAATCGGGGGGTATCTTGAGCTCAACGATTCCATCCGGGGTAGGCGTTTTCACTGTTGCACCCAGGGCAGCTTCCCATGGCGCCACGGGCAGATCGAGATGCACATCGCCCTCATCGACGCGATAGTGCGGGTGGGGCCGGAATTCGATCTCCAGATACAGGTCTCCGGCCTTGCCCTGCCCATGACCCGGCGCGCCTTGTCCCGCCAGACGAATATGCTGTCGGGCGCGGATGCCCTTGGGGATTTTTACCTTAAGCTTGTGTTCGCGCGTCGATACATGTCCCTGTGCATCGACCTCAGGCACTTGCAGGGTGATGGCGTGGGTTGCGCCCATGTACGAGTCTTCCAGGTCGATCAGCACCTTGGCGTAACGATCCTCACCTGGCCGATGGAATGTTGCGCCGGCAGTGCCATGTCTGCCAGCAGTGCCATGGCCGCCACTGAAGCGGGCGCCGAAACCTTGGCCGAACAGTGATTCGAAAAAGTCGCTGTGCTGCGATGCGTCGCCACTGGAAAATTTTTGTCCGGAAAACTCGAAACCCGTGTTCCAGTCGGGTGGCGGGCGGAATTCCTGGTTCGCTTTCCAGTTTGTGCCGAGCTGATCGTAAGCCGTCCGTTTTTCCGGTTCCTTTAGTACTTCATAGGCTTCGCCCAGTTCCTTGAAGCGAATCTCGGCGTCTTTCTCCTTGCTCACATCCGGATGATATTTGCGCGCGAGCTTCCTGTAGGCGCGCTTGATTTCGTCCTGGGACGCGTCGCGCGCGACCCCCATTGTCTTATAGTAGTCCTTGAATTCCATCTATGTTCCCGACAAGCGATAAGAGGCAGCGAAGAGGAGTAAAGGTAAAGACAAGCATAACCTTTAATTCCCCTCTGTGACAATCGCTTCCCTGGCAATGTGCTGCATGGAGGATTCATCCGGGAATTTCTTGCTCCACCTGAATAAATTAAACGATAAGAAAATGTTGGCAGTAGCAGTGACTTTTTGACGCAGCGCTTGTCTTAAGGAAAGTTGCCGGTTTTTTCCGATGATGGAATTTATCACCTTATGGGCGAATTGAATCGTGCTTCTGAAAAGCCCAATTTTGGGCGGTTCCGGCATGCGGTTGCAGAACAGGAGCGTATGTGAAAAAAATCAGATTAATGTTCTTTGCCCTCGTTATGCTTGGGCCGGTTTCAGCCGGTTCAGTATGGGCACAAGATGGTGGCGGGGGAGGCGGGGGAGACGGAGGTGGGGGCGGAGGCGGCGGCGGGGGTGATGGGGGAGGAGGTCACCACGGTGGCGGTCACCACGGTGGAGGCCATCATGGCGGTGGCGGCCACCATCACCACGGCGGACATCATCATGGGGGAATAGGTTTCATTGGTATAGGAGGTTTCTATCCTGGTTTTGGTTTCGGCGGATATGGGTTCGGTCCGGGTTATTATGGGGGTTATGGTTATGGCGGCTATGGTTATGGAGGCTATGGTTTCGGAATGCCTTATTATTCCCCTTATTACGGGTACCCCCCGGTTGTGGCCGTGCCGCAATCGCCACCCGTGTATATTCAGCAGCAACCCCCACAGGCAGCGGTGCAACCGCCGCCGCCACCGGCGCAAACCAATTATTGGCATTATTGCAGAAACCCGGAGGGGTACTATCCGTACGTGAAAAAATGCCCCGATGGCTGGCTGCAAGTAGCTCCTCAGCCCGCCCAATAAGGAGTGGCCATGTTAAAAAAACATAGACGATTTCCGTTGCTGCTGGTGTTCTTATTGTCGGCATGCGCGAGTATACCCAGCGGCCCCAGCGTGATGGTCCTGCCGGGGTCCGGCAAGACTTTCGATCAATTCCGGGGAGATGACTCTTACTGTAAACAATACGCCGGTGAACAGGTGGGGGGAGCGACACCGAATCAGGCAGCCATATCCAGCGGAGCCGGAACCGCCGCCATCGGTACAGGGGTTGGCGCGGCGGCGGGTGCCGCTTTCGCGGGAGGAACCGGTGCTGCGATTGGCGCGGGTAGCGGCCTGCTGGTGGGGGGGCTGATGGGAACGAATACGGCCCGAACTTCCGGGTATGTCGCGCAGCAACGCTACGATATCGGTTATATCCAATGCATGTATGCCAAAGGTCATCGTGTCCCCATATCAGGCCAGATCATGGACAACTATCGCAACCAGGCGCCTGGTGCCAATCCGCCACCGCCTCCGCCCGGCAATCCTCCGCCTCCCCCTCCGCAATGAAGTGGCTGCCGGTCACGAGGGCCGGTTAAACTTTGCGAGCGGGCAGTCAATATGCTTCAATGTCACCCATGTCCAATACCTTACAGGAGGAATAATCATGCGAATAAGAATTACGGGTGAGAAGTCATTCATAGATGACCTTAGCGCGGAACTTGCCGGACAAGGAGCGCAGGTTGAGCCTGTTGAGGGCTCGATCGATAGAACGGACCTGGCTTTAGGGCTGCTGGAAGCTTCCGCGATTATTGCGATCGTGGTCAATATCGCGACGCTTATCAAATATTTGATCGAAATTGCCCGGCACCTCAAGGATAACGAAAGGCGGCGTCTGGAATTGAAGACCGCGGCGGGAACAACACTTATCGACGTCGATAACAAATCGACGCCGGAAAATCTGGAAAAGCAGCTATCTACCCACGCGGCATCCGGCACAGCACCCGCCGCCACATCTGATGCCTCTGAAAAAAAAGCCTGATTCCGGCACTACGGGCAGTTTTTATCAGGATGACTTCGGCGGGTTTAATCCGCGTTTTGCTGGTGTTACCATCCGCATCGCCTCACAGGCGGCCTACGACGAATTTCTGTCATTCCTCAGATCTCCAACGTATGGGGGGCTCCCTGGAGACAAAGACGAGTCCCTTGGCCCCATTCTGATACGTTCCGTGATGGAGCACGAAATTCGTCATTACCACGATTTCCTGCTTGGCTCGTATAACGGGATGCTGTTCAGGAGCCGGCTTCAGGCTGTATTGAATGGGATAAAGGCTTTACGCGCGGTCAAGGAGCTGCCCGGTGACGTATTTCCGGTACCATTGAGCGCGTGGATGATGTTGTCAGCGGAAGAGCGGGAGGCGCAGCTGGAGGAATGGGCGACGTTCAGTATCAACGGAAAAAAGCCCTCCGTCATACCCGTCCCGATCGTGTCAAAAGAAGCGCTGCTGGGGCCGCGTGAACCGGGAGTTCATACGATAGGCGATGACGATCCGGTAGCCGCCTTTTCACTGGCGGCCGAGAATGCGGCGTATGGGTACGCGGGGATACAGGCGCTTGTCCACGGGGTGGAAGATTCGCACTCACCCGAATACCGGCGTCTGATCACGCCTGCCAATATACAGGAAGTACTTGCCTTGACAGTGCAGCTTGGCGCCATATGGCAGGCGCAGGGCGAGCAGCAGGCACACATTTTTGCACAATTTTTCCTGGGCCAAAGCAATTTACCCTCCGCCAGGCTTTGGCGGCTCCTGCTGGACTTATCGTTAAGGGGAACGCCGAGCATTACAGGGCATGAGGATGAACTTGAAAAGGCTTTTGCGGCAAGTTTTCAGGTCATGATAATCGGAACCTGGACACTGTTGGGGAGTCATATCAAGGAGGGCGAATCGGCATCCCCGGCGGAGCGGCTGACGAATCTGCTAAAACTTCTCCTTGCAGATCCCGCCGAGTTACACACCACCCGGAATGCCGCCCTGAGTGTCGCCGCAACCTGGGATTATTGGGACACGGCGCTTGGTCTCAATCCCTGGCGTGAATCGCTGAAGGAATCTCTCGATTGGGCGAGCCGTGGGGTCGATTTCTATGGACAACTCCATGAAATATCTGCACCTGGTTGGGAAAAAGACTTCCATGCCACGCTTCATAATATGATGAAAGCGTATGCTGAAGACCAGCGGGTGCTCATCGAACATGTACTTGAACAGCCGGAAGATCTGGTGGGCGTGACCCGGTATTTAAGTCTTTCCGCAGATACGCTGCCCATGCCGCTGTTTCGGCTTCAGATGGATAATGAGTCGGCGCTCGATTTAAGTGCTCTTGATCAGAAGAAGTTTGAGCCTGTCATGACTGTTGATTCCGAAGGGGGCGTGGGTGTGTTGTCATATTTATTGAAAATGTCCCTTCCAACTTATCACCAGCGTGCAGGTGATGCGATTGCGTTCGAGTATGTCGCCCAACTTTGTGACATGGCGTTTTCTCAACAAGAGTC
>JBKJYB010000119.1:0-13866 GCA_046716045.1 Nitrosospira sp. | reverse complement strand
ACTGGCCTTTGCTATCGGTTGCGATACTTCCCCCATTATGCGGGCAGGCATCAATCTGCCATTCATCGACTGTAGCGCGCCGCATTCCCCCCTTGTCCAGGTTTGCAATGGCGAAATCGCGCGTATTAGTACCAAAAATATTCCGCCAGAATGCCACAGGGCCTTCTTTACTCCACGTAAGCGCAATCTTGCAGCATTCACAGGTATGCGCTTGAAAACTGCGATTTACGCCGAAATTGGCACCGTTATCATTGGACTGCGCGGTATATACCGATACACCGGAAAACTCCTCATTTTTCTCCTTTGCGGAATCCCGATCACGCGCGTCCAGCCATGCCACCACTACTCGCCCAGTGCCATCAATAACCAGTGAATCAAAACGATGACTGGTAATGCGACCGTCGTCGTTCAAGGTGATGGGTTTGGAAAAGGTCTGGCCCGAATCCGTCGAACGCGCGAAACGAACATTGCCTGAATACTTCTGCGGAAGAGACTGTATCCAGGTCAAAAGCACCGTGCCATCACGCGCAACAGCGATCTTGGGGCGATTTTCCCCGTCAGCTGATATATTTTCCGGCTCGGGTGTAACAACAATCGGATTGGAAAAGCTTTTCCCCTCGTCCTCCGACCGGGAAACCAGCAGCCGCTGATTCTCCACTTTTGCTAACCATAATCGGCCGCTTTGATCTAATGTCAGGCCTACACCTAACGTCGTCTTGGGAGGCCTGAGTTTGGCGTCTTGACCTTCCGAAGCTGGATCCGGGTGATTCGCTTGAACGGCGACTGAAATACTCAGCAATAAAATGGCTACAATATGAAAAATTCGCCGCTGTCCCATAACTTTCTCTCATAACAATACCGGGCTGGGAGAATAATCTATTTCTGAAAGCATGAGAATGTGGCAAATTGTCGCACCGCAGCGTCATGTTCTTATCCTGACTTCCGCAGTTGCGATCCGATGATTTTGCTGGCCGTTTCAGGGCAGCCAATTTCGGCTAGTGAAGAGGAATGGAGAAATATACTACCCGCTCATTTCCTGTTTGTAACGTTGCCACGCCGCTTTTTTCTTAAGCACAACGTCAACCACCCGCATGACGCTGACTACATCAACGGGCTTCTTGCTGTGCTCAAAGCTTCCGGTGAGGGGAACGTCCGAGTGCAACTTGTTGCGCTGGTAAAGCGACCATATTTCCCTGCCATAGTCGGTGGTAAGCAATTCTGGGGCAAAGCGGCCAAAATAGGCGGCCAGGTTGTCCATGTCGCGTACGAGCATGCCGCAGGCGCTGCTGTTACCTGCGGCGTCTACGGCTTGGGGCAGGTCAATGATGACAAGTCCGTCACTGCCGGCGAGCACGTTGTATTCAGACAAATCGCCGTGGACGACCCCCGCATGGAGCATGCGAACGACCTGTCTGATGAGCGTGCAGTGATATTCGCGAGCCTGTTCCGCCGTTAGCACAAGATCATTGAGTCGAGGGGCTGCGTTGCCATTGGCATCGGTCACCAATTCCATCAGCAGCACGCCCTCAAAAAAATTATAGGATTGCGGCACCCGCACGCCAGCGTTGGCAAGACGGCACAAGGAATCAACTTCAACACTCTGCCATGCGTCTTCCTAGGCCTTGCGCCCATAGCGGGTGCCTCCTTCCATGGCGCGGGCGCGGCGACTATTCCTCTCTCCCCGCCCTTCAGTGTAATCAACGCTCTTTCGGAAGCTGCGGGTGTCAGCTTCTTTGTATACTTTCGCGCAACGAATATCCTGCCCGCAGCGTACTACGTAAATCATGGCTTCCTTGCCACTCATGAGCTGGCAGATGACTTCATCGACGAGACCCTCGTCGATGAGCGGTTCAATTCTTTTCGGGATTTTCATAGGCGTTCATTCGAGCATGCAATACTTGCCGCAAGCTGCTCATCTCCTTGTCAAATTAAATTAAAAGGGATTTTCTGTGCTATGGCTGACATATCCGAATAAAGCCGGGTCACCACTTTCTCACGACCGCCTGTATCTTGCTGACTTGCTGCGATTCCAGACCGCATCAGGAAACGATCTATCTCCACCGGTTCTCGTTTTTCTTGAACCTCCCGTATCTTTCAGGCTTGCCGAGACCCGTTTCTTGGCCATCCCTTTCCGCTCCAAACGAAATGCTTCCGATAGTACTTTGAACCATGTGCTCGCTCTCAGTTTGGTAAACACGTCTATCTCCCTGGCTGCCGTTGTTAAAACCAGTACGTTGATTGAACCTAAATTCAGCCGTTGATCGCTCATCTTTCATTCATTTTTCAGCTGGACGCCATGATCCACAAAGACTTTTCGCGCGACTGACCTTCACCTTCATGGTGAGTTCGCTGGAGGGCGTATTCAGGTTGAATTGTAGAGAGCGAAAACCAGCTTGGGAATGTGACATATTGCCGCGCGGCAATATGTCACACCGCCTTGCCTACTCCGGCGGAAACAACTCTTCAGAAATAGAGTCTTGCCGGATAGGACATCAGCGGATGATCTGGCCGGTATCCCACCGGCGGATGGTGGCTCCATATGGCAACGCTTTCGTTACGACGTCGTGTGGAAAGGTGCGCGAGGGAAAGTGACTTCCAAAAGTGATGGGCGGTTAGCAAAATATCCATCACGTTAAGAACGTGGGACCCAATCTTTCACCCTAAATCCGGCAGTTGACCGCCCATTTTTTAACTCATTTGCGAACTAAGCGCCATGACTCGCAATGATTTTTTGCCTCACTCGACCTTCACCTTTTGGGTGAGTCCGCTACGAATGGATTGCACGATTTTTGCGGCCCATGACTGCGTGGCAACGCCTTGTCCTGTACCCCAAAAACCGCATACTCCACCCTGTCCAACCACCGGATTCAGGCTAACTGATGCCACTTGTCCGCTGTGAAATACAACGGCAGCAATCCATTCGTTTGTGGGCACAATCTCTAAACGCCAGTGCCATCATGATGCGCACCCCCCACCCACTTTTGCACCACCAGACTGCCCACCATATCTCCTTCGACATTGACCGCCGTGCGGAATGCATCCAGCAGGCGATCAATGGGAAGCAGAATAGCAATAGCCTCGGCGGGCAGACCGACCGATTGCAACACCAGCACCATGGTTACCATGCCGGCGCTGGGGATGCCTGGCGCGCCCATTGCGCCGAGCATGGCGGTGAAAAACACGATCATCTGCTGCATGAGATTGAGTTCGATACCCACCAGATTGGCGACAAACAGCGCCGCGGCGGCCTCGTATAACGCGGTCCCATCCATGTTAAGCGTAGCGCCGAGCGGTACGACGAAGCCGGCAATATCGCGTTTGACGTGCAAATGCTGTTCCACACAGCGCAAGGTGACAGGTAAAGTGGCGGAACTGGAACTGGTGGCAAAAGCCGTTACCAGCGCCTCGCGCGCGCCGCGCCAGAATTTGAGCGGCGTCATGCCGGTCACCAGATAAAGTATCAGCGGCAGTACCACCACGCCGTGCAGCAGGGTGGTCCCCACCACCACCACGATAAATTTTATCAGCGTCGCAAGAAGGGCGGTATCTTGAGTGGCGACCAACTGTAGCAGCAACGCCATGATACCCAACGGTGCCAGCCGCATGATCCAGCCCACCAGCATCAATATCAGTTCCAGAAATTCCTGCAATAAAACGATAATATTGGTGTAACGCTCGCCACCCACGACCAAGGCTATCCCGAGTAACAATGCGAAGACTACTACCGCCAGCACGTCACCCTGAGCTAACGCCGTTATGGGATTCTGAAATAGTGAATGCAGGAAATGGGCAAAGAACTCCGGCAGGGACATCTGCTTGGCCTCAAAACCCCGCATGGCATCCTGAAACATCGCAAGCTGAAGTCCCTCGCCAGGCCGGAAAAGATTGGCGGCGGTCAATCCCAGCATCACCGCAAGCGCCATGGAAAATATAAAGAAACCGAGCGTTGCTTTCCATACCTTGTGCATCTGGCGGTGTGCGCGCAAGTTGGCAACCCCAACCGCGATAGAGGTGAATACCAGCGGTATCAGCACCATTTTCAACAAGTCAATAAATAACGTGCCCATCAGTCCGGCGATATAGAGCCCGTTTTGCGCGACGGCTGATTCTTGTCCAAGTCCGGAAAACCCCAAACCCAGCAGAATGCCAGCCAGCACACCGAATAGAATCTGCGTGTTAAGCGATATTTTTTTCACCAGCGGGTTCTGTTTATGAAATACAATTTTCGGGCGAGCAACGGAAAGGATATATATTCTCAATGGATCAACTAACCCGGATGCTGATACGAAATGCTCAGAGACCTCACAGATCCTTACAGACCGTTGGAACAACGATACCAGATTTCTTGATCAAAAAAAGCTCGGTGATACCAGGTCTGGCAGCGAGAATCAGATTGACGGAGACAAATCCACGGTTCTTTCCATGAGAGACAACCAACTCGCTCTCGCTACGCGAAGCATCCGTCATTCGCGGGTCAACACATGCTGTTAACATTATCCTTGCGGAAACCGCCGTGTGATATCTTGGGCAGTTATAATTCAGCATGATTGATGGCCTTTCTTTTTTATTTGTTGCACCACCATTAATAGCGTTTACGGTAACGCTTATCTTGATTTGGTGGTTGATAAAGAGCAACGTCCTTAGGGTACTGGATCATCCTAATCCCCGTTCCCTCCATACGATGGCCGTTCCCCGCACCGGCGGGCTCGGTATGACACTAGGCGTAGCGGCCTCATGGGCATTTATTCCCGCGACCCTGCCATTTTCGATATCGCTGGGTGTTGCTCTCCTGGCGCTGGTATCCTTTGCCGACGATATTTTCGGTCTGCCTGTATTGGGACGGCTGCTAATACATGGCGCAGTTGCCATCTGGTTCTCGATAGCACTGCTATTTGAAGCACATGGGTGGATAATCGTAACAATAACCACCATTTCAGTCATCTGGATGATCAATCTTTATAATTTCATGGACGGTTCGGACGGATTGGCGGGCGGTATGACGCTAATTGGCTTCACTTGCTACGCCCTGACCGCATGGCTGGCGGGGAACGAGTCATTTGCCATGATAAACTTTTGCGTTGCCGCCGCCGCCGCCGCTTTTTTATTATTCAATTTTCATCCCGCGCGTATTTTCATGGGCGACGCGGGCGCGATTCCGCTGGGATTTCTGGCCGCGGCACTGGGTGTGACGGGTTGGATGAATGGCTTGTGGCCGCTGTGGTTACCCGTACTGGTTTTTTCACCGTTTATCGCCGATGCCTCTGTTACGCTCGTAAAACGTTGTCTGAGGGGTGAAAGATTCTGGCAGGCACATCGCGCTCACTATTACCAGCGAATGGTGCGAAGCGGTTTTGGTCATCGCAATACGGCACTCCTCGGCTATATTCTAATGCTGGCCGCGGGCATCAGCGCAATGTGGGCAATGCATCAGGATATTGCTGTTCAACTCGGAGTCGGCACGGCTTGGGGCGGGATTTATTTGGGTATGATGATTGTGTCCGAGCGGTATTTGGAGCGCCGTCCCGGCGACTGACAGAATGCCCTTACCCAAACCCAACATACGCACAGCAATCGCTTTCGTTCATGACATTGCCGCAGCCGTCGTCGCATGGGGGCTCGCATATTCGTTCCGTTTCAATTTCGAAATACCTTCTTTATACCTGGAATCATTAAAGGAAATCCTGCCATGGGTCATCCCGATTCATGCGGCGGCATTTCTATGGTTTGGCCTCTATCGCGGGCTCTGGCACTATGCGAGCTTGCCCGACTTGCGACGTATCCTGCTTGCGGTGTTGACATCGGCGGCAGCGGTGCCACTGGTATTATTCATGTTACAGATACTTGCCGGCGTACCGCGTACCGTGCTGCTGCTGGCTCCCATTCTGCTTCTGTTTATCATGGGGGGCAGCCGCCTGGCTTACCGCTTATGGAAGGAGCATCGGCTCTATGGACTAAGAAAAATTGAGGGCAATCTCGTTCTGGTGTTAGGAGCGGGCGACACAGCAATCGGTCTGGTGAAAGAGCTTGCCCGTAGTGCGCAATGGCGAGCGGTGGGATTGCTGGATGATGATCCCGCAAAACGTGGCATGATGCTGCATGGTTCCAAGGTGCTGGGCCGAATCAATGAGCTGCCCGCCATAGCGGAAAAATTGGGTGTTGCTCATGCCATTATCGCAATGACGCCCACCGTTTCCGACCGCCGGAACGCCCACCGCTCTCAACTCGATCGCCGTCATCCCGACCGCCTTCACCGCGACCGCCGTCGTGCACTGGAGATGTGTTCAGCCGCTGGGGTCAAGGCGTTGATCGTGCCCTCATATGACGACCTGATCAGCGGCAAAATTACCGTATCGCAAATCCGTAATGTCGAGCTGGATGATTTGCTGGGGCGAGATCCGGTGGTGCTGGATAACGAAGGGCTGCATGGCTTGCTGGCGGGAAAAACCGTGCTGGTTACCGGAGCGGGCGGCTCAATCGGATCGGAGCTATGCCGGCAGATTGCCAAATTTGAGCCGCGCCGCCTGGTTCTATTTGAGTTGAACGAATTCGCGCTTTACAACATTGAACAGGAACTCAGAATCAGTTTCCCGGAAATGCCGATGGTATTCATGATAGGCGATATCAAAGATCAGGCCCGGCTGTCTCAGGTATTTTCCCAATTTCAACCAACCGTTGTTTTTCATGCGGCTGCTTACAAGCATGTTCCGCTGATGGAGCAGGAGAATGCCTGGCAAGCCGTACTGAATAATGTGTGGGGAACTTACGTCCTGGCACAGACGGCAATCAAGCATGGGGTGGAAAAATTCGTACTGATCTCGACCGATAAAGCCGTCAATCCTACGAACGTCATGGGTGCCAGCAAGCGACTGGCGGAAATGGTTTGTCAGGCATTGCAACAATCTGTTTGTCCGTCCGAAAACAATAGTCCAGGTGATACAGTACAGGAAACATGTTTTGTTATGGTACGTTTCGGCAACGTACTGGGCAGCACCGGCAGCGTAATTCCAAAATTCCGCGAACAGATTGCAAAGGGTGGCCCGATCACCGTCACCCATTCCGAGATTACGCGCTACTTCATGTCTATACCTGAAGCGGCGCAACTGGTGCTGCAAGCAGGCTTAATGGGAGGAAAAAAAGGCGGCGGAGAGATTTTTGTGCTGGATATGGGCGAGCCCGTTAAAATTGCCGACCTTGCAAAAGACATGATCCGTCTATCAGGTCTGAGCGAGGGAGATATCAAGATTGTCTACAATGGGTTGCGCCCAGGGGAAAAGCTCTACGAAGAATTATTGGCGGACGATGAAAACACTTTACCTACACCGCATTCCAAACTACGCATAGCCCAGGCTCGCCAAGTGGACGAACAATGGCTGGCGCATCTCGTAGCATGGCTGAATGAACACCCGGTATTAAGCGATGAGGAAGTCAAACAGAAGTTGGCAAGATGGGTGCCGGAATACAAGCAGCGAATCGAGCCACTGAGTCATCACTAAAATACCACTGGGTTTCTCAGTTTCCCCAGTTCTGCCTCACTCGCCACCATTCGCTGCTCGCGGCAGCCTGCCTGTCTTAGCCGGAATCTATAGAGCACCTGCCCTTCGGTTCAAATCAAGCCGGGGTTGAAACAAAGGTCCGGGCAAGCTTGGCGTAAGCGCCTGCTTTTGCAAGTAACTCCTGGTGACTGCCGATTTCGGTAATGCGTCCTTTCTGCAGCACTACAATACGATCCGCTCTCTCCACGGTGGATAAACGATGCGCTATGACGAGCGTGGTGCGTCCTTGCATAAGGGTTTCCAATGCCGCCTGCACATGATGGTTGGTTTCGAAGTCCAACGTCTGAAGCGTCTCGTCCATAATCAGGATAGGCGAATCTCTCAGCAATGCCCGGGCAATGGCGACACGCAGCCGTTGCCCGCCGGAAAGTTTTACGCCTTGTTCCCCTACTATGGTTTGCAATCCCTGCGGCATTTCCCGAATGAATTCCATTGCGTGAGCAGCCTGCGCCGCGGCGGTGATCCTGGATTCTGTTTCACGGCCCATGGCGCCATAAGCGATGTTGGCCGCCACCGTATCATTGAATAGCGTTGCGCCTTCGGAAACCAACGCGATATTGGCGCGTAGACTAGTTAACCTGAGGCTTGCCAGATCATGGCCATCAAGCAGAACTCTCCCTGCTGTGGGACGAATGAAACGCGGCACCAGATTCACGAGGGTGGCCTTGTCGCGCTCGGAGAGGCCCACCAGCGCCACCGTCTCCCCTGGCTGTATGGTCAGCGTGATATCCAGTACTGCGCCTGCTCCCGGGCTTATCCCGGAACTTACGGAACCACGGCAAAAGCTGACCTGCTCAAATTGCAGTTCCCCGCGTGCACGATCAATGGTAACTGTTCCCGCATCCACTCCCGTATCCAGCTCGGTCTCCTGATCCAGGAGCGAAAATATACTTTCAGCCGCAGTCAGTCCATAGCGTAGAAACTCTTTTACACCGGTAACACGCTTTAGCGGCGCGCTCAGCATCAGGATGGCCACGATGATGGACGCAAAACCGCCTACCGTGGTCTCATTGGCGGAAGCTTGCTGAGTCGCAAAATATAATATAACTACCAGCCCAACGGCGGTGGTCAGTTGCACCAGCGGAACGCAGAAGGCCGCAATGGCAACCTGCCTCATGGTGAAACCGTGCACCCGGCTTGCTTCCTCTCCCATACGATGGGTTTCGTACCGCTGACCGCCGTAAAGACTGACCACCCTATGGTTTTCAATGGACTCCTTTAACACCCGCGTGATGTTATCCATCGTTTGCCGGGCTTCCCGTTCCACACTTTGCAGCCGCTCGTCGACGGACCGCATGATCAGCAAGATCACGGATATCATCAATAAAGCCAGCACTGAAAGTTTCCAGTTGAGATAAAGCATCCATACCAGCAATCCGATAACAGTAAACGTGTCCCTCACCATCACGGTACTTACGTCGATGACGGCACGAGCGAGTTGGTTAATATCGGACGTGAGTCCGGAAACGAGGCTGCCGCCGGGCTGGCCGGCGTAATAACCGGAAGGCAGTATCAATAATTTATCAAACATCTCCGCCCGCAAATCCACCACCAGTTTGCTGCTTACCCAGTTGATCGCATAGGTGCTGATATAGCCTGCCACACCGCGCGCCGCAAACAATACAATGATGGCCAGCAGAACCAGCTGCATCGATTCCATGTCTTTGTTGACAAAAGCGTCGTCCAACATCGGCACTGTTAATGCGGCTATCATCGGCGCGGTTGCCGCCATCGCAATCATACCCGTCAGCGAGAGCACGAACACCTCCCAATAGGGCACGATATATTTCATCAGGCGCGAGTATAGCTGGCGGCTGTTCATGGCTTATGTATCTTGCGTGAATGGAAAGATAAAACCGGAAACCAGCGGACTTTAGCAGCGTGAGCGTGACTAGGCAATGCGTGGAGTTTCCGGAGGATGCAATTTGAGAGTCGCTATTTCCGTCAGTCACCACTCCAATTGGGATCCCTGATCATGTTACGGCAGCCACGATGGTCAGAAAGTGTATGTAATACTTGCCCAGACCGTTCGGGGAATTCCCCTGAACCCGACCGCCGGCTGGTATTTCTTATCGAGAAGATTATCGATCTGGACTCGCAGGGTTGGACCTTGCTGGAGCTTGTACGATGCGCTAAAGCCCGCGATGACCATAGCCGGCAGCTTGTGAAGATTTTCGTTGTCATCATACCGCTCACCCTCGCCCCTTGCTATTGCCTCCGCTGAAAAATTTCCGGACGCGTACCGCATGACTACGGTACCGAATTCCCTGGACCTGCGGGGAAGAATGGTGTTGAGCTGTTGATTACGGGGGTCCTGGATAGTCACATTCGTCCGTATCGTCCACTTTTTGCCGATCGGCTGGACCCCCGTAAATTCAAACCCATCAATCCGGGCTTCGGAGATATTCTCCACCTGTGAAAATATCCAGTTGATAACAATGGCATCCTTGATGGTATTGATAAAATACCCAATACGATAGCTTGCGCCACCCGCGTCATATGACACAAACGCCTCATGCATCCGGCCACGTTCGGGCAAGAGATTTGGATTACCCCCGAACCCGAAGGTCATGGGAAAGTAGAGATCATTGAATGTGGGTGCCTTGAACGACGAGGAAGTCAGCGCCCCAATCCGCCAGGATTCGCCCAGCTTGCGCGCCAGGGAGGCTGAATAGGTATCATAGTTTCCAAACTGGCTATTCTCATCGTGGCGAAACATACCCTCCACCACGTGATGACCGGTATTTAATTGCGCTCCCACAAACCCCGCTACGTTGGTCCTGCTTGTGGACGTAAATTTCGTTGTACCGCTGACTCCCTGAATCTCATGATCTATTCCGGTAAAAACCCGCCCAATATTCAATTTCTTCTCAAGTTGCAATGACCCTTGCAGGGAATGCGTATTAAATATGGCCGGGAAAGCTCCTCGCACGGTTGATCTATCAAGGGAACCCCCATATGTCGCCATCACGCTAAAGTCATGGGGAAGCGAATAGATGCCTCTGAGATTCGCCATGGCGATCGATTGCAGGTTCATATCGGCAGTGGTAGGGGAAGCGTCAAATGAGGTCTTGACTTCGGAGCCCAGGGCGGTGGCTTCTACCTGAAAATCCGGTGTTATCCAGCCCCCTGCCTTGGCTACGACCCCCACGCGTTTCCGGGGATCGTTATCCGGATTAAAGGCAAAAGAATTACTGCTGTTCGTCGCGGATCCCTGGCGGATAATATCTTGTACCACGCGTACTCCCGCGTAATAGGAATCTCCCCGTATTCCGAAGCTACTGGCAGCTCTCTCTGAAAATCTCGACCCGCCCCCGCCTGAAAACATTACTCCTCTCGGTATGTCAACGTTTCCTCTGATCACCCCGCCCACCGCGTTAGACCCAAACGCGGCTGACGTCCCCCCCTGAATCACATCAATGGATGACAATAAGCCTGGTGCGATTGCAGCAAAGTTTGGCGCCCCGTTGGTTGCTGAATACATTTTGACGCCATCAATCATAAACAACGTTTGGTTGGAGTTGGAGCCACGCATAAACAGGGACACGGGACCACCTGGACCGAGCTCATTGATTTGTACTTGTTCCTGCAATACCGTCTTCCAGTCGTTGTCCTCGACCTTCAATTTCACCGTGTTAATCCGCAGATTGGTCAGTTCCCGAGTCATGGGAATCCGGTTGCCGCCATAGATGGTAAGTTCCGGTAGAACAGTTTTAGGTACATCGTTTGCCAGAGCCAATCCAGCCTGATTCAATATCACCCCAAGGGCTAGCATTCGGCCTAATTTCATTCATTACTCCTCGCAGGTATTTAATATGACCTTCACTTCAGACCGGTACGATGCGTGTTTCGATATCGGGCATCGCCCGAGGAATGCCTTCACGGGGTGCTCGCGTGCATTTATCGATGCGTAATCCCAACCGGATATGTGCGGATAACAAAAGGCAGCCGCTCGCCTGAAATGAAGAACATGGATTTTGTGTTGAGCAGACGCCCCGTCCACCGTTGATAAATGGAGAATTACCGCGTAGATGTCTTGAGCGAAAAAGGATCGATCAGGATACCGCCCCACGCGATAGTTCCCTATGCCGTATGCGTTTGAGGCCGGTATCCGGGCTCGCAAGATTTGACGTATCGCCTTCCCATGAACTGGAGAATTCACAGTGGCACAAGGGAATCTCTGAATACACAAAAAACTTATTCAGACGTTCCTTGATTGATACGCCCACACTTGCTTACCGTTGCGGGGGCAGCCCAGGCATATCACCTGGTTCCCGTTTAACTCGGCCGCGCAGCGGCCGAAGCACCTTAAACGTGGCGGGAATTTTACCAGAAACCGGCAGCCTGGATTGAATCGTTTGGATAAGTGTGTTTCGTCATACGGAACGGGTTAATGTGATTGGCGCGGCGGACCTGGAAATAACATTTGAACAATTCCCTTACGAGTTGACTCAGCAAGGATTTACGAACTATAGTGAGTCGATGGAATCCGAGCTAAACTCCCTGGAAGAGAAAATTAATCAATTCGTGCGATTGTGCCAGCAGCTGCGATCGGAGAATATTCAGTTGCGCCAGCAACTGGCGAGCGCCGCCAGTGAGAATAAGCATCTGGCGGAAAAAATAAACGCCGCAACCGGTCGTCTGGAAGCCCTTCTGACACAACTTCCCGAAAGCGAAGAATGAAAACCGCCACTGCCATGGACGTCACGATTATGGGACGCGAGTTCCGCGTCACCTGCCCTGACGAGGAGCGCGAGGAGTTGCTGCAAGCGGTTGCTTATCTTGATAAAAAAATGCGCGAAATCAGGGACAGCGGGAAGGTGGTGGGTTCCGAGCGCGTTGCCATCATGGCGGCACTCAACATCACTCATGAATTGCTCATCACAAGAAAAAGGGGGGGCTTTGACATGGAAGAATTTAAGCGTAGAATCGTTTCCATGCAGGTGGCGCTTGATGCCGTAATGCCGGAGCAAGATAAGTTGTTTTAATCGGTGTTTACGAAGCTTTCAAGTCAGCCCGGTTGGATTTCCAGTTTACGACGAAGGCGGAATGCAGATAGCGAATTATTCTGTCTGAAGGCGGGAATGGATAAGAGTTGTTCCCTGCGGTGTTCGTTTAGACCTATATTCTTTGAACCAACTTTTTTAAGAATCGGTTACGAACCAAAGTGACGCTGTTGTGCGCATCCCACACGGAAGCGCCTGATGCGTCCGGCTAGTGACCACCTTGGACCTTAAGGTTCAAGATAAATGGTCTGACGGCATCTGCGGGGACTTTATTTCGGAATGCAAAAAAAGCGGCCATGCCGCTTTTTTTGTCTCCAGTCTGCTTCGCTGCTCCAGGCGTGCGGCCATATATGGTGAAACGCATGACTCGCTCGTGAAATGAAGAGAAATTTTTTCATCCCGCTCGTCCCATATGCGCCCGTATCGGCTTCGTTTTGAAGAGGATCTGCCTATATGAACCCGTCCAACTTCCGCATTGATCCCGATGGCACCCGCCTCCCCATTAAACTCGACACAACCTCGAACGGAGAGTTCGAGCCGGTGCCGTTATCGCCCGCGAATAACGCCGCAAACCGCCTCGCCCACGAAGCGGCAACTTCCAATGCGAAGCGTTTGGCTATTTCACGAAGAGATTTTCTCATCTCCGCGTGCGGCGCGGCTTCCACGCTTATTGCTTTCAATGCAGCAAACGCCGCCGCTGGCAAGTTAGGCGGTTTTTTCGATCTACCGGCTGAAGCTGCGCTTGAGCCCTCGCTCGCGCAAGCGTCTATCGGCGGTGGCAAAGAAAAATTCATCTTCGACGTGCAAGGCCACTTCGTGGACCCGAACGGCGCTTGGCTGCGGAAACTTCCCGCCGGCAACAATCCGTTAAGCCAGATGCCCAAGGCAGGTTGTGCACTCGCGGCAGAGCCCGGCTCGCGCAGCTACCTGCGCTGCCTCGGGCCCGAGGAATTCATCAAGGACGTATTCCTCGATTCCGATACCGACATGATGGTACTCTCCTTCGTCCCCTCGGAACCCGATGCCGAGCCGCTCACCATTCAGACGGCGGATGCGATACGCAAGATCGTCGACCGGATGGAAGGCATGCATCGCCTGCTGCTCCACGGACGTGTCAACCCCAACCAGACGGGCGATCTCGACTCAATGGATGAGTTGAAAGAGCGCTGGGGCGTGTCCGCGTGGAAAACTTATACCCAATTCGGTCCCGGCGGCAAGGGCTACTTCCTGTCGGATGATATCGGCACCCAGTTCATCGAAAAGGCACGCAAACTTGGTGTTAAGGTCATCTGTATCCACAAGGGACT
>JBKJYB010000118.1:0-2945 GCA_046716045.1 Nitrosospira sp. | reverse complement strand
TATTCACCGCTGATTGCCAGCATAGAGATCAAACGTCGTGGTGATGTCCGCCGCGCCAAGCTTTATTATCTGCGGGATCGTTCCGGTAAATCGGCGCGCATTCGCGAGAAGCTTCCGGCTCGTGCCGCAGTAAAGAAGGGAATACAGAAGGCAGAGTCGGCCTAATTTTTTCATTGGAATGCCCGCAATCCGGAACGGGATTGAACGGGACAAAGTCAGTGATGGCTATTTAGCAATAGATAGCCGATTGACCGGCTTGATATCCCAAACCCTTGGTGCACTCGCCCGCTTCAAGCCGATTCCGCAGCCTTTCTTATTGAGCTAATTATCGTCCGTAGGATAATATGCTTATGGAATTGCAAGTCCTGCCTGGGTGGATTCCACCCCATTCAACTATGGCAACGTCTTCTTGGTTCTGAGGGCGAGTGCCTTTCTGCCCATGTTGCCTATGCAGCTTCTGGTACAAAAGCTGCTCTACGACATCTCGCAGATCACGATTCCCTTCGATAATGTGGACGAAGAACTTCTCAGGAAGCCTCAACGCTGGAATCCAAGTGAGATCGGTCGTTTCATGGTTTTCTTTGGGTCGATCAGTTTGATCTTCGACATCACCGCCTATTGCTCTGCCAACTCGAGCCACACGCTGTGCATGTTGCTATCACCCTCACGGTATGTGTAGATTAGCGCTGCAACCCCGAGACTGAAAGCCATTGCGAGGGGCAGCAGTCAACCCCATTATTTGGGCACTGGGTACGATGCCGGTGGCAGCGTGTCAGATCATACTACCCAATACCCATACCCCACATTGATATTACCTTGAGAATCGATGCCTTGGCGCGAACCGTAAGGCCTATCCCCAACACCCGCAGGCTGATGCCGTAGTTTGCCGCGTCACTGAGGAAGTCCAGCGAATCGGCCAGAGCGACACTGTGTCGGCTTTCACCCCAGACTCAATCTCCACAGTGATACACCATCGGCGCGTTAAGCCGAAAATCCGGGGTCAATTTGGAAACCATTCGCTATTACGAGCGGATCAGCCTGTTGACAGCCAGATAGAAGCCGGAAGCAGACTCCCACCTAATAGTAATAAAAATTTAACTTTACTCGTGTATTTGGTTTTAGGTATAGTTCGCCCATTCTTATTTTATGGAGTCCACTCGTGGGCACTAGTTCTGGTAGTTGTAGTTGCCAAAATAACGTTCTGGCTCTGTCGCGGTAAGATCACGCAAGATTCCCTTGCCATCATCTTGCCGTAGGCGGATGGTGGTATCTCGATGTTAGTGGCACCTGTCGTTAACATTCTGGTTGCCCCAAAATACACCTATTGATTGTTGAATCTTCGGTTTAATACCCGAGGCTTCTGCATGATTTTGGTCTGATGCCACGCGGGTATTTGCCTGTGCGTGGTGATGCGGTATTCGCCGTCACTGTGCCGGGCTATCCAAGCATGTACCTACGAATGGTTTTAATAAATCTTGATCAGTCTGCGCATTTGGGCTTTACCACTGGCCATTTGATAGCTACATTGAGCAGCATGATTAAAATCCAAAACTCCCCGTCTGGAGTGATAAGCCAATGATATCCTTTCAAAGAATTATCCACGCCAATTGCCGATCAAATTCCAACCTGCCTGGGACAATACGCCAGGGTTCAGAAAATATCAGAGCAATGGTTCTTGTAAGGATACTTCTTCTCTGTTCCATGCTGTTTTCCGTCGTGCCGGTTCAGGCGCAGACCGAGCCGGACCCACGCGCTACAGACGCATTCGATTTCATGAATGTATTGGCGAAAAAAGGGTGGCATGATCTGAAGGACGAACGCTGGAGCGCCTATGGCCAGTTCACCTATATTTCCAGCTGGAAGGGCGCATTTCCGGCCTTGTACACCAATCTGAATGGAAGCCCCAATTCTCTGTTGCCGGAAAGCGAAAGAAGCTTTAGCGGAACCGCCACGCTGTATCTGGGACTCAAGACCTGGAATGGCGGTGAAATATATTATGCGCCGGATATGATTTCCACGCGGCCTTTATCCGATTTGAAGGGTTTGGGTGGAGCGATACACAACTTCGAGCTGCAAAAGGGCGGCTCTGAAGTTCCTATCTATTTTACATCCAGATTATTTTTCAAGCAGACTTGGGGGTTTGGCGGAGACCGCATACAGCTTGACTCCGACCCAATGCAACTTGGCACAACCGTGGACAGCAGGCGCCTGGTTGTCAGGGTTGGCAAATTCAGTGTTCTCGATTTCTTCGACAAGAATTCGTACTCCGGCGATCTGCGCCGGCAATTTTTTAACATGGGCTTCATGACGTACGCCGCCTACGATTTTGCCGCGGATTCGAGAGGATATACCTGGGGCTGGTAGGTGAATACATTCATGATAATTGGGCGGTGCGCTTCGGTCATACAGCCGTTCCCGTCGATCCCAACCAACTTGCCATCGACACAAGAATATTTACCTATTATGGACAGCAAGTTGAGTTTGAGCATAAGCATCTGTTGAATGGCCAGCCTGGCTCTGTAAGGGTGCTGGCTTACAGGAATCATGAAAACATGGGTAAATTCAATGATGCCGTTGCCGCCTTCCAATCCGATCCTAGTAGAAATGCCACAACCTGTACGAGTTTCAATTATGGATCAGCAAACGCAGGAGCCCCGGATTTATGCTGGGCACGCAAACCCAACGAGAAAATGGGCATAGGGATCAATCTCGAGCAGCAGGTGCTGGGCAATATTGGCTTATTCTTCCGGGGAATGTATAGCGACGGCAAAACCGAAGTGTATACCTATACTTCAACTGACCGATCGATCTCGCTTGGTGCGTTGGCCCGTGGTTCTCTGTGGGGGCGGAAAAGGGATTCGCTTGGGATTGGATTTGCCGCAGGCTGGATTTCGAGCGAGCATGCCAAGTATCTGGGTATGGGTGGCATTGATGGATTCATCGGC
>JBKJYB010000117.1:0-2923 GCA_046716045.1 Nitrosospira sp. | reverse complement strand
TTTCCGTGGAAAAGTTGCTGCGTGGGCAATCCGCTTACCGCCCATACCGCTGGTAAGATTCCCCTATGACAATAACGAGACATGCGTGCCGTTGAGCGACGCGCGTTTGAAATAATCCGCCGTACAGGAAACTTTCTTAACAATAATTGATATCTTCTATGAATCTCATTATCCAGGGCTTTGAGATAGCTAACCACGATTTAAGAGAATTGGCAAAGCTTGCTGGCGCTACCCATATCGAGCGCATCACCGGTGAGGCGTTTCGGCTGAAAAATGCGAACCGGCGGGAACACATCGCCGAATACTGCGCCGGCGCCGGACTGGATTTCGCTTTCGTCGAGCAAACGGCGCACCTTGGGGATTTTGGCCTGGTGGCGATGGATATGGACTCCACGTTGCTTGCAATCGAATCGATCGATGAAATAGCCGATATGCATGGCGTGAAACCCCAAGTGTCCGAAATTACCCTGAGAACCATGCGCGGCGAAATCGTCTTTGCTGAAAGCTTGAAACAGCGCACCGCCTTGTTGCAAGGATTGCACCAAGATGCGTTGCAACAGGTTTACGATGAGCGCGTGCGATTAAATCCGGGCGCGGAGAAGATGCTGCAACGGATGAAAGCAGCGGGACTCAAAACGATGGTCATTTCCGGGGGTTTCACATTCTTCACCGATAGAATAAAAACGAAATTGGGGCTCGATTACGCGGCGGCCAATACGCTCGAAATCCTGGACGGCGAACTTACCGGCAAGGTACTGGGCGAAATTATTGGCGCACAGGGAAAAGCCGACTTGCTAAAACGCGTGCGCGAGGAACTGGGATTGAAGCGGGAACAAGTGATTGCCATCGGTGATGGAGCCAACGATCTTAAGATGCTGGAAGAGGCTGGCGTCAGCATCGCCTATCATGCCAAGCCTATCGTGCAGGAAAAAGCCACCTATGCAATCAATCATGTGGGCCTCGACGGAGTGGTTAATTTGTATGACTAATCTTCGTCGCCTTGGTCTCGGTCCTTATGCAGTTCAAATTTACGTTCAGAAGGTTTCGCTGCTTCGATCCCCGTAATAGGCAACATATGAGGCCCCTGAATAGAGCACCCGGGTTTGCCAGCGGGGGGCCCGACAGAGATTTATTCAGAGGTTCCTTAATAGCTAAACGCGGCCTCAACAAGATAGGTGCGTTGCGGATAGGGATGGAAAACAAACGCCTTTTCGTTATTCAGGTTGGTAATACCAAACGAAACCCGGCTTTTCAAACCATTCTGTAACTTAAAACGATAGCTGGTTTAGAAATCCATGAAGAAGAAATCACTCTGGGCTCCAAACACGTTGTTTACACGATCCCTGTTATCGAGATCATTAAACGAGTCACTGGTATAACGGCCGGAGAATGAGATATCCCAAGCTTCCGTGGCGTTGTAAGTGGCAAAGAAATTCGCCCGCCAATGGGGTAAACGGATGCGTTGCTTGCCTGTAAGATCAAAACTGTCTGGTCCCGGTTGACCTTGTGGTGGTAATGGATGATTCGGCGCCGTAAAGTTGATGAAAGGGCCTTTGTCTACTTTCGCATTCATCCAAGTGCCATTGAACATGAAGTCAAATTTCGAGCCCAGAATTCTACGTTGGTCAAGGATAAGCTCAACGCCGGTGGTGCTGGTCTGATCGATATTTTGAAATGCGCTTGTTGTGACTATGCCGGAGACCGTTTGCACTTGCTGGATAGCATCCTTGATGTCGTCGCGGAAAACGTTCACGCGAGCATAGCCCCTGGGCAGCGTATATTCGATCATGAAATTGTGGTGCACCCCATTCTCGGGCTTGAGCAGCGCATTGGCTTGAACAATAAAACGAGGGTCGCTAAGTGATTGATAAAGCTCGGCAATAACCGGGAACCGATGCGCCCTCCCGAATGAGTAACGAAGTTTCCACGGTCCTGGCTCGTAACCCAGAGAAACCTTGGGTGAAAGTGCGGATTCGGCGCGATCGGGTACCGGGGTACTTCCGACAACGCCCTTGCTGGCCGCCCACCATTCTTGCCGCGCCCCCACTGTAACATCCCAACCTGGCAAGAAACGATAGGCGGATTGGGCGAACATTGCATGGGTGGAAGTCTGACCATCATTGTTCCGGTTGGCCTGCAAGGGGCCGCGGGTAAGCGTCGCGTAGTCCGTCAAGTCATACTGCCGGAAACTCAAGTTGTATTGATCATAATGATATCCGGTCAGAAACGACAATTTCTGATTGCCAAGTACTGCGGGAGTACTTAGCTTGAGGTCATAGTTCAGCCAACTGAATTTCTTGAAATCCTGAATCTGACCTGTGGCATTCCCATTGGGATCGCTCGGATTGAAGAAAGCGGTGGCACGAGTATCCTTGAGAACATCGAAATTGCTGATCGTTGCATCGATATGCCAGTTCTCGGTAAGCGCACCGCGAAGCTGCAAACCGAGGTTCAACGTCTCGCGTTTATCCGAGCTAAACCCAAACCCCCTGTTTAGCACATCGAAAGAGGAACCATTAGAGGCGGCATTAGGCAGGTTCAGCGGCTGAGGTCCACCGAAGAATGTCTGCCCCGAGGTGTCCTGCAAATAATTACGCGGATGATTCTGGTTGCGCGTGCGATCTTCGTAGGCTACCGTAAAAATAGCCTGGAGTTCGGAAGTAATGTCATAACCCAATTTGCCTTTGAAAAGGTGAGTGTTCACTTTTTCCGGGCCTGTATCACCATAGATGATACTCGGCGTACCGCGCGTATCGGGCGTACGAATACCGCCGGTGACAACAGTTTGGGCGCCGGTGGGAGTTCCAAGGCCCGTATTGTCGATAAAATAGGATTGTGGGTGACTCTGGGCTTCCAGTCGATTGTAAGCCAGAAATACCGATAATTTGTCTTGAAACCGATTACCATAAGACACGTATTGTCG
>JBKJYB010000116.1:0-3953 GCA_046716045.1 Nitrosospira sp. | reverse complement strand
GTCCCAACCATCGGCATTAGCTGGGGGGATTCGAGTACTCCTCTAAACGAAGCGTAGCGTCTACGACTGTTTTCGCTTCGTCGAGACTCTTTACATGGGAGAGATCCCCCGCTGGGTTGGGATAGCTATGCCAGAATGAAAAGCCGGCAGATGTAACCCATAACAGGCCTCTGACGTGCTTTTCTGCAAATACCTCCTGATGGTGTTCATCAACTATTTTCCATTCAAATTCCATGATCCAGCCCTCCATGCGCTAATATTTATGAAATCATCCCGATTTTACCAGCAATGTGTTCGACAGCGGGCTTATTCAGAGATTCATTATCTCCGCTACTGACCGGCCCTACCCTGCTTTCCAGGCTGGATTTTCATGCCATCCGACCGCCATTTAACCCAGATAATCCATTAGGACGCCAGCACTCGCGTAGGCTTGCAGAGCCCCCTAATGGATTATCTGGGTTTGAGGAAGCAGTATCGCCATCACGCGTAAAACGCCTCAGTATTTACATCCGGTATTTTCGATTGGAGCTCCAGGGAATTGAGGTGTATCATGCCGTCTGGAAAATTTACCCAATTATCGGAGGCGGTTTTGAAAATATCTTATTTTGCAGTCGCTTTCTCCATCGGAATTGCGCTGGCAAGCCCTTTACATGCGGTTGCCGAGAAGGCGGGCGTCAGTACTGCGACCGCGGCGGCGGGAATGCCAAGCAACGAAGGCAAGGTCCTTTCCACCCTGGATGCGCCGGGCTACACTTACATGGAATTGGCGACCACCGAAAAACGTTTCTGGATTGCAGCGCCCACTACTCGGGTAAAGGTGGGTGATCGTGTGCGTTTTGAGCAAAGTCTGGTCATGAAAAATTTCAATAGCAAAACACTGAATCGTACCTTCGATCAGATTATTTTTGTCAACTCTGCAACGATCGTTAAATAAGCATGAATTAACTTTAATATTCAGATTTATATAGTTGATTTAAATATTATTTAAGCATATTTCTCAGGGCCGGCGCTGATTTTCCCGGCTTATCTCAGATTCAGGTTCAACAAACCCCACGAACAGTTTGTTTTTAAATCTTTTTAACTCATCCCGATATCGCGCCGCTTGCTCGAATTCCAGGTTTTTTGCGGCATCCAGCATCTGCTTTTCCAGTAGCTTGATTTCTTTCGCCAATTGCACCTCGCTCATGGAATCATAACGGGCTTGCACCTGCGCAGCCTTTAGATGCTGCTGCGCGGTTTCAATGTTGTAAATGCCGTCGATCAAGTCCTTCACGCGTTTGTGCACGCTTCGCGGTATGATGCCGTGCTCCTGATTAAACAGAATCTGTTTATTGCGGCGACGCTCGGTTTCGTCCATGGCGCGGCGCATGGAATCGGTAATTCTATCGGCGTAGAGAATTGCGGTGCCATTGATATGGCGCGCTGCCCGGCCTATCGTCTGGATCAGCGAGCGTTCCGAGCGCAGGAAACCTTCCTTGTCGGCATCCAGAATCGCAACCAGCGACACTTCCGGAATATCCAATCCTTCGCGCAGCAGATTGATACCTACCAGCACGTCGAATTTGCCCAGCCGCAGGTCGCGAATGATTTCCACCCGCTCCACCGTATCGATGTCGGAATGGAGGTAGCGCACTTTGATGCCATGATCGGAAAAATAATCGGTCAAGTCCTCGGCCATGCGCTTGGTTAGGGTTGTTACCAGCACCCGCTCACCCTTGGCTGTGCGCAGGCTGACTTCCGACATAAGGTTGTCGACCTGGGTAGTTGCGGGACGAATCTCGATCTGCGGGTCCACCAGACCCGTGGGACGTACAACCTGCTCCACCACCTGGCCGCTGTGAACACGCTCGAACTCCGCGGGGGTTGCGGAGACAAATACCGTTTGTGGCATCATTTGTCTGAATTCGTCGAACCGTAGCGGGCGATTATCCAGCGCGGAAGGCAGACGGAAACCATAGTCCACCAGGTTCTCCTTGCGGGAACGGTCACCCTTATACATTCCACCTGTCTGCGGAATGGTGACATGGCTCTCATCAATCACCATCAGCGAATTGGGGCGAAGATAATCTATCAAGGTGGGTGGTGGCTGCCCCGGTTCTTTCCCGGAAAGATGCCGCGAGTAGTTCTCGATACCTTTGCAGAAACCCAATTCATTGAGCATTTCCAGATCCAAGCGGGTGCGCTGCTCGATACGCTGCAACTCCACCAACTTATTGTTTTGCTGAAAAAAATTGATACGCTCTCTCAGCTCATCCTTAATGGTATCGATGGCACGCAACGTAGTGCTCCTGGGTGTTACATAATGGCTGGAAGGATAAACCGTATAACGCGATACTTTTTTCAACGTGTGCCCGGTGAGCGGATCGAACAGCGTCATGCTTTCCACCACATCGTCGAACAGGGATACGCGCACGGCGGTTTCCGAGCTTTCCGCCGGAAATATGTCGAGCACATCCCCCCTCACCCTGAAGGTTCCACGGCTGAACTCAAATTCATTGCGCTCATACTGCATTTCAATCAAGCGCTGTATGGCCTCGCGCTGAGTGATTTTTTCATCTTCACGCAAATGCAGAATCATGCCGTGATAATCCACCGGGTCGCCGATACCGTATATGCACGATACGGTGGCGACAATTATGGCGTCATCCCGCTCAAGCAACGCCTTGGTCGCGGATAGGCGCATTTGCTCGATGTGTTCGTTAATGCTGGAATCCTTTTCGATAAACAGGTCGCGCGAGGGGACATAGGCTTCCGGTTGATAATAGTCATAATAGGATACGAAGTACTCGATGGCGTTTTCAGGGAAGAACTCGCGCATTTCGGCATAGAGTTGAGCCGCCAGCGTTTTGTTCGGTGCCATGATGATCGCGGGGCGCCCAAGCCGTGCAATCACGTTAGCCATCGTGAAAGTCTTGCCGGAACCTGTCACCCCCAGCAACGTCTGGAACGCGAGGCCATCCTCTATCCCTTCCACCAGCTTGTCGATGGCTTCAGGCTGATCGCCTGCGGGGGTAAACGGTTGATGTAGCTTGTAAGGGCTATTGGGGAAGGTAACGATCACAGGTATAATGCCCGGCTCAATATTTTTTGATTATTGCTTAATTCGGCTAATATTAGCATGCGGGCACAGCCCGCATCAGTGCAAGAATACTAAGGACATTATCGTGGAACTCTCAAAGCGCGTTCAGGCCATCAAGCCCTCCCCCACCCTTGCCGTCACCGCCCGGGCCGCCCGGCTCAAGGCGGAAGGCAAGGATATCATCGGACTTGGCGCCGGAGAACCGGATTTCGACACCCCGCACCACATCAAGGATGCAGCCATTGCCGCCATTAATAAAGGTTTCACGAAATACACGGCGGTGGGCGGCACCCCCGGCCTGAAAAATGCCATCATCGCCAAATTCAAACGCGACAATGATTTTGACTATACCGCGAAACAAATTCTGGTTTCGTGCGGTGGCAAGCAAAGCTTCTTCAATCTGACACTCTCGGTCATTAACCCCGGCGACGAGGTCATCATTCCCGCGCCATACTGGGTTTCCTATCCTGACATCGTTCTGATCGCAGAAGGCAAGCCGGTGATTGTCGAAGCCGGTATCGAACAGGGTTTCAAAATAACCGCGGCGCAACTAGAAAAAGCCATCACACCCAAAACCCGGATGTTCGTCATCAACAGCCCCAGCAATCCGTCCGGCGGCGTTTATACATTCGATGAACTTAAAGCGCTGGGCGAAGTTCTGCTGAAATACCCGAATATCCTGATCGCCACCGATGACATGTACGAGCATATTCTGCTTTCCGGCGGCACGTTCGTGAATATCCTCAATGCCTGTCCGGCCCTGTACGACCGCACTTTCGTACTTAACGGCGTATCCAAGGCTTATGCCATGACCGGCTGGCGCATTGGTTATTGCGGCGGTCCGGCGCATATCATTACCGCGATGGAAAACATC
>JBKJYB010000115.1:0-2620 GCA_046716045.1 Nitrosospira sp. | reverse complement strand
CAGGCGGGCATAATCCGCCTGGGGTAAATGGCCCAGAATCCGGTTTTGCTTTGGACTGTGCGATAGAGTCATATAACCTCGGCGGCATATTGCTGCAACCACTCTTAATGACGGGACATGGCTATGTATGAGATCGCGCAGTGATAATTTTAAATCAAAAGTAATATACGGAGTAATTAATCTACCGCCCGTACATCCCCCGCCCTCGGGGGCACTCACTGCAATTGGTATTTATTTACAAACGAGGCTTGGACCCGTTGTTCGGGACCTCATTAAACGGATACTGACCCCCAGCTTGTTAAAGAGCCTCTGAATAAGTCCCCCCGTGGAACAAGATCAGCGGTGCGCCAAAGAGGCATACCGCTGAATGTCGAAATCAGGATGTTTTGACTCTCTGGCTGGAGTGGTCTATAAATTTATTGTGATTACCGGAATGTGGCGGAATACATATTCCTGGAAGTGCGCAAAACGTATGTGGTTGTGTGACTATCTTTATTTCAACAAACGATGGTCTTGTCAATGGATAGCGACGCTATGTTGAGGAAGGAAGTTTTTATGTCTCCCTTGAAGATCGCGGCGATATTATGGGTGCTGACGGCAAGTCTGTTCGCGGCGACAGCGAGCGCGGACTGGCCGGCAAACGTGAAGGTGGTCGAAGCAGCCAAGGGAAAAACAGTTAAAGTGAAAGGTTCCTTCGAGGCGGGTACCGCAATCGAAGACCTCTCTTGGGCATGGAGTTCGAGTAACGCCTGCTTTCCCGGCACGCAGGCCGCGAAATTCAGCGGGCATCACGTGTTCTTCGTCACCAGGATCCCGCCCCGGAGCATCATGACCATCACCGTGATTCCAGATGATGAAAAGCAGGATGTTTCGATCTACGCTTACATGATCGGGACCACGTACTTTTACTTACCGCCCGCGCTTCCCAGTAGTGTCACCTGTGAAGCGAACCACAAATGGGATCGCCCCTGGGCCGGCAAAACCCAGGACCACACCCGTTCGGTGGAAGTCAACGCGATTGGTAATCCCTATAACGTAGTGATTGGCGTTTCGGGTCCCGGCTCCGCGGTAAACGGAAGCTTCACGCTGGAGGTAACGGTCAAATAGCTGAACTCAAACTCATCAAATCAATGGGGTCAGTCTCATCAAATCAACGGGGTCAGTCTCGATAGACAATCCGGAAATACCCAACTCGAGTACAGGCCAGTCTGTGGCAATAGGGTTTTCTTGTGATTAATGACAACCCAAACTGGCCATAACGACACTTGGCGTTATCCAACCAGACCAGAGGAGAGTTTCATCAATGAATATCCCACTCACTTTAAAGTTGTCCACGAAAGTTGTGTCAACTATCGTACCAATCCTGGCACTTTTAGCAGCATCTCCAGCAGCGGCTGCATTGCTGGACGATTTTAAACAGGCGTCCACGAAAAAAGGCTGTGAAAGTATTCCGTACGCCGACGAGCGCAGGAACTGCACCGCCCATTCAGAGCAAGTTGAGGAAAATTGCAAGCGTAACGTGGTTCAGTGCGACAAACTCTACGGCCAGAAAGAAAGATTGCGCAGCAAACTCGACAATGTAGAGAAGGAGATGAAAAAGAAGGAAGATGATCGACGTAAAATCGAGGACAAGCTTAACAAGACCAAGGTCGAGGGTGAGAAAAAGAAGTATGGCAAAGAGATAATGACTATTGACCTTGAACTTAAGGACAAGCGGGAAATCGTTAATAACCATCGTAGTGAACTTGGTGCTTTCGATACCGAGCATGATATTGCTGCGGGCCTGCAAAGAGCCAAGTGGTGTGTCACAGCTCGACAAGCGGTCGATCAGGTGTTCGACCTTAATTCGGATAGAGTGCTTCAACAATCCCTTGACTCGAAAGCTACGGATAAAGAAAGAACCGAATTGAAGTCCTATGTCTCGACGATTATCGGCAAGATGAAAACAGAGTGGAAGACACATAGCGATGCCATTTCGGATAGTCAACGGCGTGTTGCCAACTGCCAAAAACTGATCGACCTGAACAGATAAGATCATCTTGAGCAGGTAACAGTCCGAATAAATATGGCGCTTTTTAATCTCGAACCCGGCATGGAGAAAATCTGAAATCCATACTGACGCGAGAGGAGGGGGTGTCATTGAAGACACTACCATGGCAGAGGTTGGGGCCATCGAAGATCAGTGCCTGGCCGTATTCAAGTTCGACCGGTGAAAAGTCGCCCAGTCCCTCTTCGCTTTCAATCCAGATGCTGTTGGAACCCCGGACCCGCGTAAATGGTATCCAGACGTTGAGATGAGCGGGATTGACACCGTAATCCCTGTCCCGATGAAAGGCACTGCTTCCCTTTCCGCTGAAATGAAAACGAAAAGACGGCGGAATCTGGTATGAATTGACGCCGTCGTAAAGGGGTGTGATGACCGATTGAATGAAATCCACATAAATTGGCCTGCAATGGCCAAAGCCGCGGGACAATTCGTCACGGCACGCATTAATTTGCATGATCACACTGGCATAAGCTTTCAAATCGGCTCGCTCATGAATATTCTCAAGCGATTCAAAGTCCAGCACAGACGAAGCCCATGCGCGAAAATCATATTTTTCGGTGTCGTATTCAATAA
>JBKJYB010000114.1:0-3190 GCA_046716045.1 Nitrosospira sp. | reverse complement strand
AACCGGAATACCAGAGACCCGAAGCGGCACGTAACGGGCAATCTATTATTCCCGCAAATAGGGGTTTCTTTGTTTTCAGTGCAATAACGCACGGTAGGATTAACCGTTATTTCCTGGGGCATCGGGCGGTAAGTTCTGGTAACTTCAGTATTTCCCGTTCGCCAGAGCAAAGGCGACGTTTTCGGCGTTGCGGACATCATCAATAACCCTGTTTGACGGTCTTCCGGATCGCCGTCGGCAGCAACTGTTCGGCATACTCCTCGATCGGAAAGCGAAAGATGCCGCGCAGGTTAAGGCCTTCGATATGCGTTGGTGCGATGCGCCCGATCAAGGCGCTTGGCACGTTCTCGCTTCCCAAAATCCGCTGCATCTGCGCCGTGTTCCAGGCCATGACGATGTTGGCAAGGAGACTGAGCGCATCGGCCACCGCCTGCATCTCCTCCTCGCGCTTGGCCTGATGGGCGGCGACGCGGCCGATGTAGATCGCGCGCTTGAGAGTATTGGTGGCTTCACCCCGGTTCAAGACGCGCAAGAGTTCCCGTCGAAAGACGGGATTCACAAAATAGTCGCACAAGAAGATGGTGCGCAGAAGTCGACCGCCCTGGACGCCGGCATCATACAGAGAATCGCCGCGCGCGGCCGCGCCGAAGTGGCGGAGCACATTCACCGGACTGCTGAAACCGCTCTCCACTGAGGCCGCGAGATGAACGAACTCATCCCAGCGTAATGCGGTGTCGGTGAGGTCGAGGGTGGGGCGACAGATCGGTTTCAGAATCTCGGGAATCTCGCTGCCGCGAGGAAGATACAGGTGACGATCGGACAGCGCTTTGATGCGGGGACATAAATCGACCCCGACAGTGCGACCGTGCCACATCGCAAAATCGGTCCACCCGTGGGTATCGGTGGCCAGGCGCGATACCTCGAATTCCTCTTCCCGTATCGCGCCTTCGATGGCAGCGCCGGCTTGGCGTTCGTTGATCACGATAGGCTGGGCATAGAAGATCCCCCAGCGGTCTCGCACATGAGAATACACGCCGATACCGGGCTGCTGTCGCCTCGGATCGATGCGTGCCTGCCACACGCGCTTACTGGTATCCAAGCTCATCATGTCGGAAGACGCGAGATCCGAGCGACCCCAGGCCTGGGTAATCGGATGGCGATGCATGAAGGTCAATACCGCGCGGGAGGCCTCGCGCAGCCGGTGCTCGTCGGATGCCCAGCGCATGGCCTGGCGCACGCCCTCTGCGGTAAGTCCCGGGATCATGCGCGCGGTCTCCGCCGCCGACATCGCCGTGCCGTGCGCGAGGATGCCGGCATAGGCCATGAGGAGTTCTTGGTGCGAGCGCGGCTCGCGTCCGAGCATGATCCAACTGAAGCGGACTTCGGCGTCGATACTGAGAATCAGATCCGGCAACTGCGCCTCTCCGATGCGTTGATCGAGCATCGTGCGCAGTTCGGTGACTTTCGGATCCTCTTCTTCGGCCTCCAGCCGTGTAAGATGCAGTTCATCGTCGACCGTGAGCAATCCTTCTTGGGCGGCCCGCGCCACGGCCGCGATCCCGCTCTTCGCGCGTTCGATCATGGGATCGAGAAACTCCTTGGCATCGAGCGGCAGGCCGAGCCGACCGTAGTGCGCGCGATGCTCATTTTTCCAGCGCTTTTTTGGGATAAAGAGCCTCTCCCGGCCCCGGAAGGCGAGGCTGTGTTCGATCCACACGCTGCCGTTTCGAAGCGCGCGGTGCACTCCCGAGAGGGTCGCTACCTCCAACGCCTTGAAGGCACGCTCGCGGTTATCGTCTTTGACCGCGGCATCCCACACCGATCCGAATTCGAGCGAAATGTCAGCCGGCAGCTGTCGCTGATTCTGTGCATATAGTCCTTGGAGCAACGTCATCGCCGCCGTGACGGGATGATTGTCCGTCGCCGCCCAGGGTAAATCGGTCAGCGCCTTTAAGAGCGCGCGTACCGGCGTGACTTCATCGATCAACTTCGCGCGGATCAGCTGGGCGTGCGTGGGAGGCTTGCGTTCTTGATGATCCTTGATGAACGTCTGTAGCCGTTGGCGTATATCGACATCGGGTACGGCCATGTCACTCACCAAGGTGCCCAGCGAGGCCAAGAGTTCCCGATACAAATCCATCCAGTGGATTTGCACCTTTACCGCATCGTCGGCGGCACGTCGCCAGAGATCAGAAACACGTCGGCGCACCATCCACAGCAACCGGTCGGTATTGAGGAGCAGGCAATAGCGCAGAAAGTAGGCGACTTCCACGCTGCGCGCAGGTTCCCGCATGCGAGCGCCGACGGACGGTGAGCGATTCGCTAGGCGCTTCGCGTAGCGACGCAGCAGCGCTTCGGGCACCTCCTGCAAATGGCAGTGGACGTCGAGCTCATAGAGTTTGCCGATGCGCCCAAACATCTCGCCGATCTGGCGCGTGGAGTGCTTGGCCGGGGCCGCCCACAGCCAGTTCTGCAGGGTGAGTCCGGATTCGTGGGTAAGGATAGTTTCCTTGTGCCAGCGCCTGCGTAAGGGTTCATCGATGGCGGCACGCACCTGTATTGACAGTTCGGTCTCGAATTGATGCAGGGCCTCAGCGATCATCGACCTCAGTTGTCGCTCGTGCACGATGATCAATTGATGTTCGTACATCCATTGCCGGGCAAAGCGCAATAGTCGGTTGCGATCGCCGGTGCGTGCGAGTTCTTCGCGCATGGCGCGCAGCAAGGCGAGCCGTTCACGCTCGCTGGCCCAGCGAAAGCCAAGCGCTTTGCAAGCGATCTGGTGGTGTTCGCGCAAGGTCTGGGCGCGCCGGTAGAGGGCGCGAAGTGAGGCGAGCTCCGGTGGGGTAATTGAAAGCTGCGCGCCCAAATGCCGCCACAGCGCCGACGGTACAATTCGCAGCGCATCGAGCAGCCGACCGCTCATACGCAGGAAACCGATCTGCAGCGCCAACCCCAATTGCAGCGCCGGACGCCGGCGTGCCGCGATTGTTGCACGCTCGGCCTCGCTGAAGGTGAAAAACGCCTCGATCTCGAAAGCGGAGAGCTCCCGCGGGAGCTGCTTCAGACCAAGAAATATCGTTTGCCAGTTCTCCATACCCCTCCCACAAAAAGGCGGGTAGGATAACCGCTCCCAAGGGAGATCAGAAATCGCTTGAACTATTGGGGCTTACAATCGCAAGACACCGGA
>JBKJYB010000113.1:0-3392 GCA_046716045.1 Nitrosospira sp. | reverse complement strand
GACCCCACTAAACATCATGTTCCGTTCGCGACGCTCATAATTTACCGGCCGCGCCCGCAAAAAACCATTTTATGAATGTTTTTTACGAAGAGGAAGGTGCCTTCAAAGTAGGCGCTATCCTTGCCGACAACACGACTTCGCTTCAAGTGGAAGCGCCGCACGGCAAGCGCGCAAAAATAAAGGCGGCTTCGGTGCTGCTGCGGTTTGACGCACCCTCACTGTCCGAATTCATGGATCTCGCGCAGAAAACGGCGGAGGATCTCGATCCGAATTTTCTCTGGGAGTGTTGCGAGAGCGAGGCCGAGTTTGCCAGCGATGTACTGGCCGCGGATTATTTCGGTCACCTGGCCAGCCCTGAGGAAGCGGCGGCGGTGCTGATCCGGTTGCACAGTGCGCCGATGTATTTTTACAAAAAAGGCCGGGGACGCTATAAAGCGGCACCATCGAAAGCGCTTGAGGCTGCCCTTGCCAGTCAAGAAAAAAAGCGTCTGCAGGCGGAACAGCAAGCCCGTTATGTGCAGTTACTGAACACATTTACCCTGCCGAAAGAATTCAGACCGTCGCTGCTCAATCTGCTATACCGCCCTGACAAGAATACAGTCGAATGGAAAGCGCTTGATGCCGTTTGCGCTGCGACTAAGCTAAGCATTTCCAAGCTGCTGGAAAAATGTGGTGCGATACCGTCTACGCATGACTACCATGTCAACCGATTCCTGCTGGAGCATTTTCCTGAAGGAACAGGCTTCGACGCGCTTAAGGTGGGCGACGAATTACACGACCCGATAGATCTACCCATAGCGGATGTGGCTGCTTTCAGCATAGATGATGCCACCACTACCGAAATTGACGATGCCTTTTCGGTCACCCCGCTGACTCTGGGCAGCTTTCGCATCGGTATCCATATTGCCGTTCCTACGCTGGGAATCGCGCCGGGGTCGCTCTTGGATACGGCGGCGGCACAGCGTCTTTCCACCGTTTATCTTCCGGGCAGCAAAATTACCATGTTGCCGGACGCGGTGATCCACCACTATACATTGGGCGAAGAACGATTATGCCCGGCGCTTTCGATGTATGTAGACGTGGCAGACGACTTCACCGTAATCGCTACAAGCAGCCGCATCGAACGCGTGAACGTTGCCGCCAATCTCAGACACGATGCGCTGGAAGAGCACTTTAACGAATACACGTTGGCGGCGGGAAATCTTGATCATCCTTTTGGCAAAGCGTTGCTGGCGTTATGGAAATTCGCCTGCAAGATGGAGGCGGTTCGCGGCAAGACCAACGACAGCAATAATGAGAAAATCGATTACAGCTTTCACGTTGAGGATGATCGTATCGCTATTAGCGAGCGCCGGCGGGGTTCACCCATCGATAAGGTGGTATCGGAACTTATGATTTACGTGAATACCGAATGGGGCAAGCAACTGGCCGATAGCGGTATCACCGGCATCTATCGCAGCCAGGGCGGTGGCAAAGTCAGGATGAGCACCTCTCCTGCGCCGCATCAGGGTTTAGGTGTTTCGCAGTATGCGTGGATCAGTTCACCGATGCGCCGCTATGTGGATTTTATCAATCAGCGGCAACTGGTCGCGGCGCTGCGCAAGGAGGTGCCGCCTTATACCCGGGAAAGTGAAAGTCTGCGGACATCGATGCGGGATTTCGAAGCGGCTTATGAGGTCTACGGAGATTTCCAGCGAAGGATGGAGCGCTACTGGTGCTTACGCTGGTTATTACAGAAAAACATCGATACAACGGGTGCGCAAGTACTTAAGGAGAATCTAGTGAAACTGGATCATCTTCCATTGGTCGCGCGGGTAACTTCCTTACCGGAAGTGCCGCCAGAAACGGCTGTTGAATTGGAGATTTCCCAGATTGATTTGCTGGAACTCACTTTCAACGCAAAATTCCTGCGTAAACTGGAAGTATAGATGTGCTTGTCAACTCGTGTGACGAGCGCATCGTTGTTGGTTTACAATGAATACCGCTCCCTAAAACATTCCCCATCTTAATTTTTACGCGCGTTTGTTACATTGAGTTCCACTTCAAATATATCGGATTTTAACTCAGCCACATTCCGCGGATGGCTGTTAAGTCCCTCGTCACGCCTCAACGTGACAATATTGGTATCGATAATTGTTCACGCGATTATTTTATTCGGAATTACCTTCAAACTTCCCTATCCAAAAATCGACAATGCCGCCCCGCCACTGGAAGTCGTGCTGGTCAACAGTAAATCCGCATCGAAACCGCGCAATGCGGATGCGCTGGCCCAGGCTAACCTGGACGGTGGGGGCAACACTGACAGCAATCGCCGGGCCAAGACGCCCCTTCCCTTGTCGCCGGAACATGCGCACGCCGATGATGTAACCACTGCCACGCAAGAAGCGGAGCAACTTGAACACGACGCAGAGAAGCTGCTGACTGCGGCCAATAGCGATCAGAATGCTTATCAGGCAGATCACCCCTTTGATCAGTCCGAACAAAATCGATCCGTTATTGAGGGAGCCGACCTGGTTCAGCGTGGCCTCGAAATGGCTCGCCTTGAAGCTCAGACTGCCCGCGATTATGAAGCCTATCAGAAGCGTCCAAAACGCAAATTCATTGGTGCGCGCACGCAGGAATATCGTTTTGCTCGTTATGCCGAAGATTGGCGTATCAAGGTGGAGCGGATTGGCAACATGAACTATCCTGAAGCGGCGAGGCGGGAAAAGCTCTTTGGAAACTTACAACTCACCGTCGGTATCAGGTCTGATGGCAGCCTTGAGTCGCTTGAAATAAACCGTTCGTCAGGGAAAAAAATTCTGGATGAAGCGGCGCTACGCATTGTGAATTTGGCGGGACAGAACGGATTTGCTCCCTTCCCGCCGGACATCAGTAGAGATACTGATATCCTGCATATTACCCGCACCTGGGCGTTTACCCGTTCGGACGAGCTGACAAGCCAATAAGATCCCCATTGTTGCGCCTGTCCGGTACCCCAAAAACCACACGCTCTACCCCGTCCAACTGCCGGATCTAGGTTAATTACTGCACTCATGACTGATTTCTATGTCGTCATCGGCAACCCCGTCGCTCACAGCAAATCACCGTGGATTCATGCCGAGTTTTCCCGGCGGACGGGCCAGGATATGCAATATGAAGCGATACTTGCGCCGGTGGATGCTTTTGCTGCCACGGTTGCAGTTTTCCGGGAGCGCGGCGGTAAGGGCATGAACGTAACGGTTCCGTTCAAGCTGGAGGCCTGTACGATTGCCAGCCGCTTGACTGAGCGAGCCGATGCCGCCCAAGAGGAAAACACACTCGTATTCAGCGCCGATGAGACTCTCGGCCACAACACCGAAGGCGCTGGATTACTTCACGACATCATGATTAATCTGTAATTCTCTCTTAAG
>JBKJYB010000112.1:0-5679 GCA_046716045.1 Nitrosospira sp. | reverse complement strand
CCGATCCGTGCCCCCGGAATCCGTGAGGCTACCTGTATCGCCTCGTTCAGATCCTTGGCCTCAATGACATAGTAGCCCCCGAGCTGTTCCTTGGTCTCCGCAAAGGGCCCATCGGTCGTTGTGACCTTACCCTTCCGCACCCGAACCGTAATCGCGGCATCAGGAGGCTGCAGCCGGTTGCATCCGAGAAAGTGACCGCTCTCCCTGATGGCTTCCGTGAATTCGGAGTATTCCTCGTAGTGCTCTTCCGCTGCGGCTTCTGCCATCTGCTCCATTACGGTTTCGGCACAGATCAGGCACAGGTACTTCATGGTCGACACCTCCGTTTTGGCGTGGAAAACTGGTTCACATCGTATAGTCGTTCGGGGAAGACCAAATTCGACATCGGGAACGTCGCACGAGATAATTTTTTTCTCTACGGAGGCAGACGATCGGATCGCTCTCCCTAGCTTCGCAGACTAAGTAAGGGGCGGGAGCTATTTCAACCCGGCAGTTCGCGCAATCGGCGCTCAAGAAACCGTCGTTCGGGCTCCTGCCGGGCGAGACTGTGGGCGCGTTCGTAGGAGGCCCGGGCTTCCGTCGTTCGCCCAAGCCGCCTGCACAAGTCAGCGCGCGCCGAGTGCGCCAGGTGGTAGTCAGCAAGATCGCCCCGCGTCAGGATGGCATCAATGAGCGCCAGACCCGGCAAGGGTCCGTCACGCATTGCCACCGCCACGGCGAGGTTCAGTTCGATCACAGGCGAAGGATCGGTGCGCAGCAGTAAATCATAGAGCCCGGTGATCTCAGTCCAGTTCGTCGCCGCGGCGTAGGGTGCGTTGGCGTGCACGGCAGCGATCGCGGCTTGTAGCCGTGTACGGACCGAACCGGGGCGACGACAGCGCTCGTTCCACCAGCGTTGATCCTTCCACGATGTAGTCCTGATTCCAGAGCGAACGATTTTGGTCTGCCAGCAGAATCAGATCGCCTCCTGGCGCGCTGCGCGCGGCGCGCCGCGATTCCTGGAGCAGCATCAGCGCGAGGAGCCCCAGCGCTTCGGGCTCCGGCAACAATTCGATCAACAGTCTGCCTAAGCGGGATCGCCTCACCCGAGAGATCGGAGCGCATCAGCGCCTCCCCCGATGACGCGGAGTAGCCTTCGTTGAATACCAGATAGACCACGCGCAGCACGCTGTCCAATCGATCCGGTAGCTCGATCCGCGAAGGCACCTGATAAGGAATGTGTGCGTCGCGAATTTTCGCCTTGGCGCGCACGATACGTTGGGCCAGCGTGGGTGCGGCGGTCAGGAAAGCGTGTGCGATCTCCTCGGTCGTCAGGCCGCATACCTCGCGCAAGGTGAGCGCCACCTGAGCGTCCGGCGGAAGGGCCGGATGGCAGCAGGTGAAGATCAGTCTAAGCCGGTCGTCCTCGAGTCCTTCGCCGTCCAGCTCATCACCGCCATCGGCCGCCAGCCGTTCTTCCATGTCGTCCGGCAACGGCTCGAATCGGGCTCTTCTGCGTATGCCATCGATCGCTTTGAAGCGGCCCGTCGAAACAAGCCATGCCTGAGGATTGACCGGCACGCCTTCTCGCGGCCATTGCTCCAGCGCTAACCTGAAGGCATCGTGCAGCGCCTCCTCGGCGACATCGAAGTCGCCAAGGAGGTGGATCAACGTGGCAAAGATATGGCGTGAGCGGGAACGGTAGATGGCGTCTACCGTCTCGCGCACGTGCTGGGTAACCAGGGTATCCTCATGTTCAGGCATCAGAATCTCCCCTCTTGCTCGGTAGCATCATAGTCTTCGCAAAATAGAAATACTCCTCCGGCCTGTGTTGATAGAGAGGTCTGCAGGTGACAAAAGCGCAGCGCTTATTGGTCCGCTGGAAGAAATTATTACAAATGTTCGTCGTTCAAGCCCAGGCTCTTCAGCTCAAGTCCCTCGATCTCCTGCAACGATTTACCCGCTATTCCCTGCAAGTCTCCATACATACCCACCGTTGCACCCATAACGCGCATAATTTGCTCTTCGCGCTTCGCCCATTGCTTCATTATCACTTTGCGTTCTTTATCGAGATCGTCCTGCATGGTGGAAAACGCTTCGACGATAGCTTCGACGCGCTGGCGGAAACGCGGCCCAGTGAGATACTGGTAGATCATCTCCGTTTTGGTTTGCAGACCTTCGGACGATTGCCGTGCCAAGGCAATCTCCAGCAATGATTGGCGCAGGATAAGCGCCACCGGCAATGCGGCGCGAGGATGCGTTACCCAGACGCCATCAACCATTTCAAAGGTTTCAACACCCTTTGGCAATGTGTGGCTGACGATCACGGCGATTTCCGCTTTTGCCGCACGCTGGTCTTCCCGCAATTTAGCCAGCCACAAATCGCTCCAGTTCCGGGTTCGCTTGGTCTCCCACAGAATGGTGCCGCCGGGCTGTCCGTCCGTGCCGACGACACGATGCAGTACATCCCCGCCGTAGTCGCCCTTGGGCACCGGCTCGATCGCATCGAAAGGGAATTTGGCGCGCAGCAGGTTTTCAAGCGCCAGTTCCTGTACTTCCCCCTGAAGCTGCTGTGACCCCTGCTCGGCTCTGCGCTTCAGTTCTTCTATCTTTTGCTGCATGGATGCGATAGTTTGATCTTTTTCCATTACCTTCAGCTTAAGGCCCTCTTCCGCTTCTTGTCTGGCCTTTGCGCGTACTTCGCCGAGTCCGTCCTGTATGCGTTTTTCCACGGTAAGTTCCAGCTCGCGTTTTGCGTCGTCGAGTTCTCGCTGTTTTCTGGTGAGTTCGGCTTGTACTTTTTGTGCCGCAGCCAGCTTCTCGTCACGGCCTTTGAGCACTTCCTGAAGCTCCGCAAGCTCACGTGCCTTGTTTTCCAGCTCGGCGGCACTGGCAAGCTTTGCTTTTCTGGATTCGTCGGCAATAACGCGAACACGTTCGGTATTCAACTGTGCGGCGACCTGATCGGCTATCTGAGTATCCAGCGTGCGTCTCGCCTCCGTAATTTCTTTTTCCTTTTCGCGAATACCTTGTTCGCGCCTCGCGATCTCATCGTCTTTCCGCAAAAGCTGCTGCTCGAACTGCTTGCGCGTGGCGGCTATCAGCGGCGCGGCGAGCGACTCGGTGAGCCGAATTTCGGTTTTGCAATGAGGGCAGGTAATAGTGGGTTCCGTCATATTTGTTCCTGAGAGGGATTTACCGCCTCTGTCTCTCCATGAGAGCGGGTTTGGTGTTTCAGATTATAGGTTAAACTGGGTTACAGGCGGCTGCGCTCATGCAAGGTTTAGTTCCTGTGCGGGTCTCAAGTGCGATGGTGCACATATTTTCGGATATACTTGCCTGCATAATTGCCTGACCGGACGTATAGTCAATCACGCATCAACTCTTTCCCTTCAAGTATTGTTTACATGGGTTCGATTCGTTGCGTTTCCACATAAGAGCAATAGGAACGGATATTTTTTATGTCACCCCATAGGAGCGAAAACGATGAGTAATCAAAAAACTGGAAGTGCGCCCCACATTCTGCCACCTCTTCCCTACGCGGATAATGCGCTGGACCCCGTCATCTCCGCGAATACGTTGAGTTTTCACTACGGCAAGCATCACAAGACTTATGTCGACAATCTGAACAAGCTGGTAGCGGGCACGGAACTCGCGGACTTGTCTTTGGAAAAGGTCATTGCCGCAACAGCCGGCCAGGCGGACAAAGCCGGGATATTCAATAATGCGGCGCAAATCTGGAACCACACATTCTACTGGAATAGCCTGTCCCCAAAAGGCGGCGGTGAGCCTCCCGCAGCGCTGAAGAAAAAAATTGAGGCTTCTTTCGATACCGTGGAAGCGTGCAAGAAAGAACTGGCGACGGCGGCAACGACCCAATTCGGCAGTGGCTGGGCGTGGCTGGTGCAGGATGGCGACAAGCTCAAGGTGCTCAAAACGAGCAATGCGGATTTGCCATTGACCAAGGGACTAAGACCGCTGCTGACCATCGATGTGTGGGAGCATGCCTACTACCTTGATTACCAGAATCGTCGCGTGGATTATGTCAACGCTGTGCTCGACAAGTTGATCAATTGGGGGTTTGCGGCGGATAACCATGGGTAGCACCGCCAACGTGCCGCTGTGATCAGACAAATACCGGAACAGCTGGAGGTCATCAAGCGCGGCTGCGGCGAGCTCCTCGTGGAAGAGGAGCTCGCGCAAAAACTTGCTTTGGATCGTCCGCTGAGGATCAAGGCTGGATTTGACCCAACCGCGCCGGATTTGCACCTGGGGCATACTGTTCTGCTTAACAAAATGCGTCACTTGCAGGATTTAGGACATCATGCCTTATTCCTGATTGGCGATTTCACCGGGATGATCGGTGATCCCAGCGGCAAGAATACAACTCGTCCCGCCCTCACTCGGGAACAAGTGGTTGAGAATGCGCAATCCTACGCAAATCAGGTTTTCCGGATACTTAAACCCGAGCAGACCGACGTGGTATTTAATTCCACGTGGATGGACAAGCTCAACGCCGCCGATCTGATCAAGCTGGCAGCTACCCATACCGTTGCGCGCATGCTGGAGCGAGACGATTTTGGCAAGCGTTATGAAAGTAACAGGCCCATAGCGATTCACGAATTTTTGTATCCGCTCATTCAAGGCTATGACTCGGTTGCGCTCCGAGCGGATATCGAGCTGGGGGGCACTGACCAGAAATTCAACTTGCTGGTGGGACGGGAATTACAAAAGCATTTCGGGCAATCGCCGCAGTGTATTCTCACCATGCCACTTCTGGAAGGACTGGATGGCGTCAATAAAATGTCCAAATCCTCGGGTAATTATATCGGTATCGCCGAGACCCCTACCGAGATATTCGGCAAGCTGATGTCTGTTTCCGATGAGCTGATGTGGCGTTATATCGAGTTATTGTCGTTTGAGCCGATCAGTGTTATTCGCCAGTGGCAACAGGAAGTGCGGCAAGGGCGCAACCCGCGCGACATCAAAGTCCTATTTGCTCAGGAGGTTGTTGCGCGCTTTCACAGCAAACAAGATGCGGAAATGGCATTAGCTGACTTCGAGGCGCGCTTCAGGCGCGGCGCGATACCGGATGACATTCTTGAGAAAGTGTTGCATACTGAAGCTGAAGGATTGCTCATTGCTCAAGTTCTCAAGCAAGCGGGATTAACGGCCAGTACGACTGAAGCATTGCGCATGATCGAGCAGGGTGGTGTCAAATTGAACGGCGAAAAGGTTGGCGACAAAGCGCTCAGGCTAAGCCGCGGAGAGACCGCCGTGGTACAAGTAGGCAAGCGAAAATTCGCCAGGATAACCCTCTCCTGATAAAGAATACGAGGAAGTGTCAGAAACTCCTTGACCCTCTGTCTGGTGTCTGTATAATGCCGCCTTCTGTCGCGTCTCTTGAAGTTTGTAGCCGACATCGTTCTTTAAAAATTTACAGCCGATAGGTGTGGGCACTTGACCGGGACACCCGGAATTATTTTGTCTTTCGAGGCGAAGTACCGGGTAGCTTAAGAGTCGAAGTGCTCGCACGATGTAAGTAGATTCCGGCTTCTATCTTGATAGGAGCCGGAATTGCAGTAACACGTCAAGCGAGAGTTTTACCAGTATTAAACTGAAGAGTTTGATCCTGGCTCAGATTGAACGCTGGCGGCATGCTTTACACATGCAAGTCGAACGGCAGCACGGGGGCAACCC
>JBKJYB010000111.1:0-3267 GCA_046716045.1 Nitrosospira sp. | reverse complement strand
TTGGCCGGTGAGGAGTTGCTGCATGGTAGCCTGTTTGAGGTCGCGCTTCTTGGTGATGAGCCGATCCAGCGCGCCTATTAGCTCATCCACATCCGAGAGCGCGGTGGCAATGCTGTGTTGTTCGGCTTTGGAAGGCGGAAGGGGGATTCTGATTGATGACAAAGCGGACGCACTGATATGAACTACAGTGTCGCCTTGCCCTTTGCCTGCTTTCTGGCGTGCAATGATCGGTGCATTAAAAAGATACCCGAAAAATAGAGAATGCCCTTTTACTGGCGACAGGATTACGATGTCACCACCAGCATAAGCTTCGATGTCTTCGATAAAAGCAACACACTTACCAATTTCTTCTTTTGTCTCGCCAGATCCTGCGAAAAGCAGATCCCCTTTTTGTAGCTTTTTGCTCGATTTGGCAACATGAGCTGCAATGAATGAATTGAAAGATCGAACATGATCGTTGTGATGAGTGTAAATCTCACCGTATCGAACACACGGAATTTCTCCACTTGCTGCCTCATTTTTTCGGATACCTTGACCTTTGGAGAAGGTGCCTAACGTTCCGATTGGAACCACGTTCCACTCCTCGGGTATCACCCCCAGTTCAGTCTGCTTGTAGCCCGGCCTCAGTTCCATTTGAACCCCATCTTCTTCAGGTGTTCGTCCACGCGGAAGGCAAAGCTTTCCACGTCCTTTATCAGTGTGGGCAGCGGTATGACGTAGCGTTCAGCCAGTTGCCTGATACGGCCAGTAAGAGTCTGGCTCACCCGATGCAGTTCGCTTTGCACGCTGGCTTCCATTGTAGCGAGCCATTTATCGTCCACTACCACGGTCTTGATCTCGGTCTCGCTGAGCTTTCCATATTTTGCGGCCACCTTGGCATCGAGTGCGTTTTGCGCTTTTTTCATCCGCTTCGTGATGGCAGCTTCCTGCTCGCTTACACCAAGAAACTTTCTTAGGAGAGGGATCTCGCCGGGTTCGGCTACGTCGATGCCGCCTTCTTCGGCTGCGGCGAGGCGGGCCTTGACGCTGGCCTTGGTGATCTTGCCTTTCTCCGTCTGGGCTTCGAAGAGCAAGCCATTCTCATCACTTTGTTCCTCTATCAGTTCGTTTATCTTACGGCTAATAGCGTCACGTTCGGCTTCGAGTTGTTCGATGGCAGCCTGCTCGGCGGCAAAGTAACGATTCACGATCAGCGCGCCGGGAATCAAGTCAGTATTGAGCTTGCCGTCCTGTAGCGCTTTCCACCCATCGCTGGCAATCATCCAGGCATCGTCCTGCATGGTTTCGGCCCAGTAGTCCATCAGGTGCTGATAGATGTCATACGTATCTATCAACACCATTCGGCGAAAAGTTTCCAGCAGGTTTTCAGATAGCGCTTCGATCAGTGCTTTGGGACGGTTGCCTGGCTGGATACCGGTGAGCAGTGGAGTGTTGGAAGCCTTCCATGCAGCGAACAACTCGCTTACCTGCTGGTTGAAAGCGGTGAATTCAGCATGATCGAAGATAATAGTCTTGATCTGACTGGCTTCCACCTTGAGCCGACTGTAGCCAACCCGGTTGCCGGTGTTACTAAAGGGGGCAAAGAGTTCGTGGCGTACGCCAGGAAACACGTCCCAATAGGCGGCAAGGTTATCAACGTCGCGATTGGGGATGCCGCCCTTGAGGTGAGCCTCAATATCCTGCAAGTCTTCCGCTTCGGTGCTATCGATGTAGCGCGGCAGGTTAAGATTGAAATCGTTGGCCTCGATTTCGGCCAGCGGCACGATGCGTGCGTATTTGGCGACTTCCGCCTTGCGGGTGAAGGTATCCACGATCTTGTGAATATCCTGGGCGCGCAGGCGGTTCTTGCTGCCGTCCTTGATGAAGCCCTTGCTGGCATCGATCATGAAGATACCGGTATTGCCAACTGCGCGGACGGCGGCATGCTCCTTGTCCAGCACGATGATGCAGGCGGGGATGCCGGTGCCATAGAACAGATTGGCGGGCAGGCCGATGATGCCTTTGATATAACCCTGCCGGACAATGCGCTTGCGGATATCTCCCTCGGCATTTCCCCTGAACAGCACGCCGTGCGGCAGAATCACCGCACCCTTTCCGGTGCTTTTGAGGCTGGCGAGCATGTGCAGCAGAAATGCGTAATCGCCATTCTTGGCGGGCGGGATGCCGTACTCGAAGCGGCCATAGAGATCATTGGTCGGGTCGAGGCCGCTGGTCCAGTTTTTGTTGGAAAACGGCGGATTGGCTACCATGAAGTCGAAAGTCTTGAGGCGGCCGTTGGCATTTTTGAAGTGCGGCGCGGCCAGCGTGTTGGATTGCCAGATTTCCGCGGTGGGGCAGTCGTGCAGCACCATGTTCATGCGGGCGAGGGCGGAAGTGGCGTTGTCCATCTCCTGCCCGTAGAGGGCAAGATCCAGCCCGGTGCGGCTCTTGGCTTCGTCATGGGCTTTGAGCAGCAGGGAGCCGGAACCGCAGGTGGGATCATAAATGCTCTGGCTGGTGTTGCTGGCGGCCCCTAGGCCGAGCACCTGCGCCATGACGCGCGAGACCTCCGCTGGGGTATAGAATTGCCCCTTGCTCTTGCCTGATTCGGTGGCGAAGTGGCGCATCAGGTATTCGTAGGCATCACCCAGCAGATCGTCGCCTTCGGCCCGGTTGCGGCCGAAATCCAGTCCCTCGAAGAGGGCTACCAGCTTAGTGAGCCGGTCCACCATCTCCTTGCCTTTGCCAAGCTTCTCCTCGTTATTGAAGTCGGCGACGTTGATGGCACCCTTGAGGCTGTCGTTGGCATCGGCCAGGCGGCCGATGATCTTGTTGATCCTGTCGCCGATTTCCTTGTCGCCCTTGAGCGCCACCATACCGGCAAAGCTGCCTCCGGCGGGAACCTCGATCAGGCCATGGGGGTCGCCGGCATATTTGTCGGAAACATACTTGACGAACAGCAGTACCAAGACGTAGTCCTTGTATTGGCTGGCGTCCATGCCGCCGCGTAATTCGTCGCAGGATTTCCAGAGAGAATTGTAGAGTTCGGATTTTTTGAGAGCCATTAAGTTTTCTTTGTTAGGTTGTTATTGATCCGGCAAGCAAATAGTTGGCTTGGACTGGATTCCGGGTCAAGCCCGGAATGACGAAATTCATAGTATTTTCTCACCTGATTAATCCTAAATCCGGTAGTTGGACAGAGTGGAGTGTGCGGTTTTTGGGGTGCGGGGCAAGGCGCAACAACGCGAAATGGTTATTCCATTTCAAGGCGTTGCAACGCTGCCCTGC
>JBKJYB010000110.1:0-4880 GCA_046716045.1 Nitrosospira sp. | reverse complement strand
GGAATGGCTTGAGCATGGGCTCGACCTGTTGTCGAGCGTTGCTCGCTTGGCACGTGCCGGTCTTGACGATCAACAGGCTTTCCATGTCTACCGCGATCGGGCCGTTATAGCATTGCTCGAATCCGCCGCCTGAGACCTTCATGATGCGCTATTCTTCGTCGGCGAGATTGATCTGATCCTTGTCCCGCGCGCCCGCGGGGGGGGTGGGGTGGGTGGTTTGCCGCGAGGGGAGCCTGCCGCTCTTTTTTGCTTTCGCCTCGCGTAGGCCAAGCTTGGCTTGGTCGTCGGCTTGTTCTTGCTCGAACCGTTCGTCCGCGCACTTTTCAATCTTGGCGCGGGCTATCGCCATCGCTTGCAACCGGCCTTCCCGGCGGGCAATCTCTGCGGGCAGATTCACGCCGTCCGGTATGCGTTCATTGTCCGCCGCTTCGGCCAGGAACAGGAGTTTGGCGACGTCTTCTTTCAATTGCCGTTCCAGTTTCTGGATGTGCCCGTAACTCAGGGCGCTGTGCTTGGATGCGTTGGCTTTGTCTTGCTGCTATCCAAGGCGATGTTGTCGAGCTTGAGTACGCCCATCGTGTGGGCGATCAGCAAAACTTGCACCATCCAGCCTTCGATCTCTTTCAGAAACCGCTTGCGAAAGGTATTCAGGGTGTCGAGAGTTACGACGTGGCCGAGTTTGTCCGGACCCTGCGAAACCACGGTGTGACGCCGCATGTCACACAGAAGAAAGTCGGCAGCGCCATCGATGGGCGCACGACCCGGCATGCCGGCTACGCGGTGAGCCTGAAAAAACGCAAGCGGCTGGAAGAAATCTTCAGCTGGGCCAAGACCGTCGGCGGCCTGCGCAAGGCAGAGTTTATCGGACTGGCCAAGGTGAAGGCGCAAACCGTCTTCACTTTGGCTGCTTACAACCTGACGCGGATGGCCACGATCTTTGGCTGGCGATTGAATACAGTATAGGGCGAAATCCGCCTGCGGCGGGCCGAAAGACGGCCAGAACCCAGAAAAGAGGGCCAGAAAAACGGCTGGAATCCGGTCTCCAGGTTTGGCAATGGGTTTGCGGAATTCAATTCGGCGTCATCAGTGGCCGGTGGCCGCAGGCATCAGGGGAAATTTCAACATCCTGTTAAGTCCGACAGGCTGCTAAGCAGAAACCGGCAGGACTTCACTTATAAAGCAAGAAATTCTGTCCAAACAAACGGGGCCACTTCTCTCTTCGATGGTACGGTCGCGTTCTAGATGAAGTTTTAAGTGGCTGCGACTACATTTGACAAAGCTTCGAACCATGGGGGAATTAGCTAACGCTAAATGAGCAGCTGAGAAATCCAGCGTCACAAAAAGCAAATTATTTTAACTCAGAGTCATGAATGGCGTACGCCCCTTAATTCCATTCTGGCTTTGCTCAATTTCGCCGAGTTAGATCCAATGCTGCTGACGATACCAGTCCACGGCATCCCTTGCGGATTCCTCTATCGGCCGTGGCTTCAAACCAAGCTCAGCAAAGGTTACTGAAGGATCGAAGTGCATGGAACGTTTTGTAAGCCGCACACCTGTGACAGTTGCCATAGGCATGCGATGTGAAATGTGGTCGGCCCACACCTCGCTGAACCAGCCAATTGCTAGCGCCGCTGAATAGGGAATAGTCCACTGTGGCGCCGAGCGATTCACGATATCTCCAATGACTTGAAGCCACTCGATCAACCGATAGTTGTGTCCGCCGAGTAAATATCGAACGCCAGGTCGGCCTCGCTGCATCGCACGCATCAATCCGTCAGCAGCGTCGCGAACATCAATCAGGTTTAATCGGCAATCAAGATATGCCGGAAGCTTTCCTTGACAGAAAGCAACGGCAAGACGAGTGGGAGGCGTTAGATTTCGATCTCCAGGTCCGATAGGCAATGTGGGACTACACACGACCACCGGGGCTCCAGCTTCGGCAAGTTGGAACACCGCTTGTTCCGCGCGGAATTTGCTCAGGCAGTAAGGTCCAATCATGTCCTCTTCGCGAAAGCGCGCAGACTCAACGGCCCCCCCACAGGATTGATCTGAGGTAAGAATGCTTTCCGTGCTTACATATAACGCTCGACTCGCTCCACTGTCGAGGGCGGCACGCATGACATTGAGAGTACCTACATGATTAATCTCGTCAAATTCACGGCGATTGTGCCGCCAAAGATTGGGATCAGCCGCCAAGTGATAGACACGATCGCAGCCCCGCGTCATATTGCGCACCGCGCTTGAGTCGCGAATATCTGCTCGAACAAGTTCAATGCGTTCAAGAGGTAGATGACTAACCACAGCAGAGGGATGTTCAAGAACCCGCACGGGTTCGTTGCTATCGAGCAATTGTTGCACGAGATGTGAACCGATAAACCCCGCTCCGCCTGTCACCAAATTCATTTCAAAATTCCAGCTGGCAGTGACATCGCCAGGGTATGAAGGTGCGCTCGTGACTGGGGGAGCCGTTCACGGGAGATTCGATCAACGAGTTGGATAACGGCATCATTGATTGGGCAGGGAAAGTCTCCTGCAAGTCGGAGAAGGTGTCCGTCGTAAGCATCAATTTCGGTGTGACCGCTTCCCATGTCGGGACTCATGGAACAATAGGTTCCACGCAAGGAAGGACGGAAGAATAGTCCCATGAGTTTGGGCAAAAACGGTGTTTGTAATATGCGCATGACTACGTCAGGATGAAAGGGCCCAATCTTTTCCAGCGCAAGGCCCGCGTGACGCAGGATCGAATAGTTTTCCTGCAGCAAAGCGAAGAACAGTTTTTGCGTGAGCGGATCGATGAGGAGTTCCGCATTATCGACGCCGGCGCTTGCCGCCAGCGGCGAAATGGCTGCGTTGTACATCAGTTTCGTTGATTTGAATGGACCAATATCCGCAACGCTCTCCACGGGAAATAGTTTGCCTTTGGCAAACGCGGAGCCAAGGGCGTGGATGCGTTCGTGTTCGCGGCTGCTTACTTTTCGCCGTGGACCAATATGCAATGACCCGGGGCGGGTAATGCGAGCGCTGAGACGGTCAGCGGGACACTCGGAAACAAATGAAGCAATAGCTTCCGCAGGATGATCAAATTCCTCGAGTTTTTTGTCATAGCCGTTTTGAATTGGCAGCAATGTTTGGGTGTTCACAATGCGTTGCAGAATCGGAGCGTTGTCGAAGGTTTTAGTGCATAGCAATACCACCTGGTCCGTTGGCGGCATCCACTCATCAAAGTGGACAAAGTACACGCCGTGAATGGGTTGGCCATCGAGCATCATTTCATTGCGGCGCCCAGCGTCAACCTTCGCGGAGTTCGACTCAATCATGGTCACTTCCCAGCCAGCCTGCACAAGACACGATGCTGCAGCAATTCCGATACCTCCGGCGCCAATAATTTGAGCGGATGATTTCATATATGTAAAGGCCTACCTTTTACCGCGGCCATAAGCGTGACGCATGCTTCGTGGATGCCTTGATTTTTATTTCTTCGCTTGTCTTGGAATTCCTGCGGCTTGTCCCGCTTCAGACGCCGCTTTGGCTTGATCCGCAAATTCAGATCCAATTCCCGATAAATGCGATACACCCGTTTGTGGTTATAAGACATGCCCTTGATGTTTCGCAGCCATTCCGTTACGCCGATGAGGTCTACCGGACAGGAGGGGAGGCGGAGCAAGGATTGTGGATAAATTTGGCGAGACAGAAAAGACTCTCCCAGACACAAAAAAAGAAACAGAAAACCGGGGCAGCGCCGTGCCGCTGCATGTAAAGGTTGCCCTCTTAAACTCGATGCGTTATTGTCTTGACGAAGAGGTCCACTATACCTTTTATGTAAAATTGCTATTTGAGGTAATTGAGCTAATCAAGGAAATGGCTTACCAGAATCACAAAACTCAAGCTGAAGTAATTGTGGATCTGGTTAAAGCAGCGAATAAAGTGAGGCGCCCATGAAGCATCGATCCCTTCAAAAAGTAAGTTTTACGGATTTGCTTGATTTGCTCTATCGGAAGTAGTTCGACGACAGTAAGACACAGATGATTTTACGGTGTTTCGCCAGCACTTAAGCCGGTTCTAATTCCACATGGACGCGTTGGCCGAGAGCCGTAGCGATGTTTACCAACGCATCCAACGAGAATCGGGATACACGTCCTCGTAACAGATCGTTGATACGTGGCTGGGTGACACGGCAATGAGTTGCAGCCTCGGTTTGCTTCCAGTCGTTAGCCTTGATGATAGCTGCAATCTGCTGCATCAATTCGGCTCGCGCTTGGAGATTTGCAGCCTGTTCGGGCGTGTCGGCAATTGCGTCCCACACGCTAGTAAAGGTTTCAATCGCGGTCATTTGGTACCTCTCATGAGTTCGGTGTATCGGGATTTAGCCAGTTCGATATCGCGTCTCGACGTAGCCTGAGTCTTCTTCTGGAAAGCATGCAATACGTAGACTGCCTCGGCCAGCCGTGCCGTATAGACTACCCGATAGATGCCGGTATCATCCCGCATACGAATTTCTTCAACACCCTTACCAATGGAGGGCATAGGCTTGAAGTCGTCCGGTTGCTCGCCTTGCTGAACCTTGTTTAATTGGTAACCTACATCATGCTTGACGTCCTCAGGGAACTCTCGCAAACACTTGAGCGAGTCTCCAACAAATCGCAATAATTTCATAGCTTGAATATACTGGTTTGGATATAAGTATGCAAGTCTGTCTTTTCTAATAGCTCACCTTAAAAGTCGGACTGTCCTCCGGCCGGGTCTTGCGGTGATCTGAGCGGAGTCCGATTTAGTGGACGGGCAAGTCATCTGAATTATGCCGCGGATTGTTGCCTGCTGGCGTAAAACTGGTTAGCGAAATCAGCGGGTACTTGATTGCCAATTTTCGCATGACGTCGACT
>JBKJYB010000109.1:0-14895 GCA_046716045.1 Nitrosospira sp. | reverse complement strand
CCGGGACGCATATTGGTACAAAAAACGGTGATCTGGTCGAAGGGTATCTCAAACTTGAGGCCGGTGTGCAGCGTCGGGAAATCGGTGCCGCGTTCCAGAGGTATGATCCAGCGGTTGAGCAACTGGCGCGGTTCCACCTGCTGCCGGCCAAAGTCGTCGAGGATGAACACCCCATTTCCGGCTTTCATGTGTATCGGCGCCTCGTAGAATTTGCTGCTGGCATCGTAACGCAGGTCGAGCATATCCAGGGTTAGTTCGCCGCCCACCATCACCACCGGACGCCGGCATTTTTTCCAGCGCGGGTCATGTTTCAGATTCATGCTCAGGTCAAGCTGCGGGCTTTCCGCGGTTTCGTCTGCCACGCTGAAATGAATTGCGGGATCGAACAGACGAATCACCTGGCCGCTCACCTCCACCGCCTGCGGGATGTAAATATGCCCCGGCAGTGCGCGCCCCAATGTTTCAGCGATGCTCGTTTTTCCTGTTCCAGGCGGGCCATAAAAGAAGATGGAACGTCCCGAACCAAACGCTGGTCCCAACTGGTTAAGCATTCTTTCCCCGATAACCATATGTCTCAGGGAATGGCGTATCCATTCATTGTCCACCTCGATCTGCCGGACGCACTGCCGCGCCAGGGCGCGTGTGTAGTCCTGCAGAGGTACCGGAGCCGCCCCCACGTAGAGGCTGGTGTCAAGCGCTGCTTCCGCTCTTTCCCGCCCGCGCTTGGTCAGCTCGAAAACCTGGGTCGCTCGGCTATAGCCGGTGGCTGAGCGGATGGAAGCCAACTGGTCGGCCGTGACCAGTTCCGCCAGTTCATCGACGACGCTGAAAGGGAGCGAGAGTGTGCCAGAAACCTGTTGCAAGGAAAACGTACCGGCCTCCAGATACGCGGCCTTGAGCAGCAAGTCAGTGAGAAAAGTTTCACTCAGGCCGGTGTGGACCACCTTCAGCGGCACCTGCGGAACAGGGTGGAAGAACTGGCTCAACTGGTTTGCCGTGAGGAAACCAAGAGACGCGAGGATATCCCCCAGGCGGCCGCTGTCCCGCTTCTGGCGGGTAAGCGCCTCCTCCAGTTGTGCGGCAGATATCAGACCTCCGCGAACCAGCAGCTCGCCGATTGGATTTGCCATGATGCGTCCTTTGAATTGAATCTAAGTCCGGTATTTGTCCCATCAGGCCCAAACCCGGTACCAACATTGAGAGTTTACGGCGCATGATACGCGAGGAACGGCGCGTTGTTTGAACAGGGATAAAAATCAACAAGATCAAGGATGTTGGGGTCTAGGGTCTGGCACTGCTACATGCCGCCGGGCTAAAACACGAACGGGACGAGCCGGTAACGTACTTCAAGCATGTATGCGTGATATGCCGGCTCAAGGGCAAGTTGCCTTTCTTCGCGGAAGACCCGCACCCAGAGAAATCCCATTGTTACCGCATAGACAAGCAGATTCGCCAGATCATTTTAGGGGACCCACAAGCACGTTGTCCATCGTACTAAAGTACAACGAATTGCCTCAAAAAGAACGTAACCCAAGGATTGTATCGGTAGGATACGTTGCCCCAAATTGTTGATAACCGGGCTAACGGAGGGTTATCGGCTTAGGTAAGCCTGAGAAACGGTCCATCTTGAGGCAATGCGCGAGCGCTATCGCCGGGCCAGACGCGTTGACAAGGGCAGGATCTTAGAGGAGTTCTGTTCGGTGTGTGGTTATCAGCGCAAGTACGCCATTCGGTTGAGACGCGCTTCGGTGCGCTGGATGAATTGCCCGGATTGAGGCTCACGGGGATTTCGCCAGGCAGTATTGATTGCTTGCTCCAGCAAGTATTTATTGCTCATCTACTTGAAACTCCCGGTCATAAGCCCTATTATTAGCACTCGTTGGCAGTGAGTGCTAACAGGTTTTTGTGGCAAACCCAGAAATCTGAACACAAAAATATCAGTTTTTCCATAGATTTCATTGTATTAATTCCAAAACAGGAGAAAGAAACATGCAAATTCGTCCGTTACACGACCGCGTTATTGTCAAGCGGCTGGAAGAAGAACGCAAGACCGCATCCGGTATTGTCATCCCTGACAGCGCGGCGGAAAAGCCCGATCAAGGCGAAATCATTGCTGTAGGTAAAGGCAAGGTTGGTGACGATGGCAAGGTCTGTCCGCTGGATGTGAAGGTTGGCGACAAGGTGCTATTTGGTAAATACTCCGGGCAGACGGTTAAGGTCATGGGAGAAGAACTCCTGGTGATGCGCGAAGAGGACATCATGGGTGTCGTCGAAGGTTAGTTTGCCAACTACGATTAAACAATATTTTCTGGAAATTAGGAGAAAGAGATTATGGCAGCGAAAGAAGTGAAATTTGGCGATTCAGCCCGCCACAAAATGGTGGCCGGAGTCAACATTCTGGCCGATGCGGTTAAAGTTACCCTTGGGCCTAAAGGCCGCAATGTTGTGCTGGAGCGTTCTTACGGCGCGCCCACCATTACCAAGGATGGTGTTTCGGTAGCGAAAGAAATTGAACTGAAAGACAAGTTCGAGAATATGGGCGCGCAAATGTTGAAGGAAGTGGCAAGCAAGACTTCCGACGTGGCTGGCGACGGGACTACCACCGCTACTGTGCTCGCCCAGTCCATCATCAAGGAAGGCATGAAGTATGTCGCCGCCGGGATGAACCCAATGGACCTGAAGCGTGGCATCGATAAAGCCGTTGTCGCAACAGTTGAAGAACTCAAGAAACTGTCCAAGCCTTGTACTACTGGCAAGGAAATCGCGCAGGTAGGGAGTATTTCCGCCAATTCAGACCCCGAAATTGGCAAGATCATTGCCGATGCGATGGAAAAAGTGGGTAAGGAAGGCGTGATTACGGTAGAAGACGGTTCCGGGCTGCAAAATGAACTGGAAGTGGTCGAGGGCATGCAGTTCGACCGTGGTTATCTCTCCCCGTATTTCATAAACAATCCCGACAGACAGATCGCATTGCTGGAAAATCCTTTTGTCTTGCTGCACGACAAGAAGATTTCGAATATCCGCGAATTGCTGCCGGTCCTGGAGTTGGTGGCCAAAGCCGGCAAGCCCCTGCTGATTATCGCTGAAGATGTGGACGGTGAGGCGCTTGCGACTCTGGTGGTGAACAATATCCGCGGTATCCTGAAAACCTGCGCAGTCAAAGCGCCTGGCTTCGGTGATCGCCGTAAAGCGATGCTTGAAGATATTGCCATTCTCACGGGCGGCACAGTGATTGCCGAAGAAGTGGGCTTGTCACTGGAAAAAGCAACCCTGAAAGAATTAGGACAGGCAAAGCGTATTGAAGTTGGCAAGGAAGAAACCACCGTCATCGATGGGGCTGGCGATCACAAAAACATTGAAAGCCGGGTCAAGCAGGTTCGCAATCAAATCGAAGAAGCTTCCAGCGACTACGATAAGGAAAAATTGCAGGAGCGCGTGGCAAAGCTGGCTGGCGGGGTAGCGCTGATCAAAGTGGGTGCGGCCACCGAAGTGGAAATGAAAGAGAAGAAAGCGCGTGTTGAAGACGCGCTGCACGCCACCCGCGCCGCGGTGGAAGAAGGTATCGTTCCCGGTGGTGGCGTGGCATTGTTGCGCACCCGTGCTGCAGTGGCTAACCTCAAAGGCGACAACCATGACCAGGACGCGGGTATCAAGATTGTTCTGCGGGCACTGGAAGAGCCGCTGCGCCAGATCGTCGCCAACTGTGGCGACGAGCCTTCGGTGGTAATTAACAGGGTATTGGAAGGCAAGGGTAATTTCGGTTACAACGCCGCTACCAGTGAATATGGTGACATGGTGGAAATGGGTGTGCTGGATCCTACCAAGGTTACGCGTTATGCCCTGCAACATGCTGCTTCGGTGGCGAGTCTGATGCTTACTACCGACGCTCTGGTGGCAGAGATGCCGAAGGAAGAGTCCGGCGGTGGTGGCATGGGTGGCATGGGTGGCATGGGCGGTATGGGCGGCATGGATATGTAGGATTTGCCGTATCGGCCTTGTTGGAAATGAAGCACGATAAAAAACCCCGCCACGGTGGGGTTTTTTATTATCACAACCTGTCTAAGCCACTGGGTTTATTTTGAGGTGCACGATGTGCGCCACATCCCCTTATAATTGCCCCATTATAATTTTTTTTTGGTTCATGTCAGAAGCGCGAAACGCCATACGCACTCACTAACGTTATGGGCGTTCTCTTCTAAACTGCAGGGCGGTGGCGGGCAAATGTTTTTTCATAATAAATTATGACTCCAGATCAGTATTGTCAGGAAAAAGCGATTCAGAGCGGTTCCAGCTTTTATTACAGTTTTCTCTATCTGCCACCGGAAAAGCGCCGCGCAATTACCGCCCTATATGCTTTCTGCCGTGAGGTGGACGACGTGGTGGATGAGTGCACCGATGCGTCGGTGGCGCGAGCGAAGCTTGCGTGGTGGCGGCAGGAAGTCGCAGCCATATTTGATGCCGGGCAGGGAAGTGAGCCCAGTCACCCGGTGGCGAAAGCGCTGGTTAACGTGTCGAAAACATTCAATCTCACCGCTGAGCGATTGAATGAAATCATAGATGGCATGGAAATGGACCTTAATTATAATCGCTATGCTGATTTCGACACCCTGAGGCTGTACTGCTACCATGTGGCGAGCGTGGTGGGATTATGTTCGGCGGAGATTTTTGGCTATCGTAATCCCGAAACCTTGAAATATGCGCAAGATCTGGGGCTCGCATTTCAGCTCACTAACATCATACGCGACGTCGGCGAGGACGCACGTCGTGACCGTATCTATCTGCCCCAGGATGAACTGGTTCGTTTTGGCGTATCCAATGACGACATCCTTCATTCGCGTGAAACCGACGGCTTCAGGCGACTGATGGAGTTCCAGATTGAACGTGCGGAAAGCTATTACGTCCAGGCCTTCGCGGCATTGTCTGCGGAGGACCGCAAAAACCAGCGGCCCGGCATTGTCATGGCGGCGATTTATCAAGCTCTGCTAAAGGAGATCAAGGAGGATGGGTGTCATATTATGCGGCAACGCGTAAGTCTCACGCCGATGCGTAAATTGTGGATAGCATGGACGACCTGGATCAAGGGGTGAGCCGCGGCTTTGCCAGCGCGCCCGCATACTGCATATCGTCCAGCCACTGGGTTCAGGATGAATAATTTCGAAAATTACCGCGCATCGCCGGATCTGCTCAAGAATCGTGTGATTCTCGTTACCGGCGCGGGGCAGGGGATAGGCCGCATCGCGGCGCTAACCTACGCTGCTCACGGCGCCACCGTAATTCTGCATGGGCGCCGGGCTGAGAAACTGGAAAGCGTGTACGATGAAATTGAGACCAGGGGTGGAGCGCAGCCAGCAATTTTTCCGCTTGACCTGGAAAATGCCGGAGACAAGGATTTTCAGGCGATTGCCCAAGCCATCAAGCTGCAGTTGGGCAGACTGGATGGCATTCTGCACAACGCGGCATTAATATTCAGCCTGACTCCACTGGAGAATCAGACGCTGGACCAATGGTTGTCGCTGCTGCGTGTCAATCTAATTGCGCCATTTGCGCTGACACGAGCCTGCCTGCCGCTGCTGAAGGCTTCACCGGATGCTAGCGTGATTATGACATCGGAAATGCATGGCCATGATCCCGCAGCCTATTGGGGCGGTTTTGCGGTGGCCAAGGCCGGACTGGAGGCGCTGGTAAAAATTCAGGCACAGGAATGGGAGATGCTGTCGAACCTGCGCGTCAACGTGGTAATTCCGGGGCCGGTGCACACGCCGCAACGAACCAGGACTCATCCCGGTGAGATCAAGTATGACTTGCGTCAACCAGAGGATCTAATGCCAGGTTATTTATATCTGATGGGGCCGGACAGCAAAGCCGTTAGCGGTCAGACCGTATTTTGCTAGGTCGCCCCAGTATGGGCTGCCGCGGCAGGGAGAAATAGGTATAATTGGTCTGGAGCGGCGCGCGAAAGTGGCGGAATTGGTAGACGCACCAGATTTAGGTTCTGGCGCCGAAAGGTGTGGGGGTTCGAGTCCCCCCTTTCGCACCAGGAAGTTGCAAGGGGTGCGAGTGATGTTGCGCGGCATTGTGTATTGACGGCCATCATGTCCCTTGGCTGCTATTGCTGTTGTAACACCGCATGAATGTTATCAACCAGTCAGGAAAATGTAATGCAATCGAATGTCGAAGACCTCGGTGCGCTAGAGCGCCGCCTTAACGTTTCAATTCCTCAGGAAAAAATCGAAACGGAAGTTGAAAGCCGCCTGAAGCGTCTGGCGCGCACGGCAAAGATACACGGTTTTCGGCCCGGCAAGGTGCCGCTGAAAATTGTCGTGCAGCAATACGGTTCGCAGGTACGTCAAGAGGTGATGGGTGATGTACTGCAGAGGAATTTTAGTGAGGCTGTGCGCGAGCAAAAGCTGCGCGTTGCGGGTTACCCGCGTTTCGAACCGAAGCAGGTGGCGGAAGATACCTCTCAATTTGAATTCAGCGCAACATTTGAGGTCTATCCGGATGTGGTTCTGGGTGACTTAAGCGGGGCTCGAATTGACCAGCCTGTAGTCAACGTGATTGGCTCTGATGTCGATAAAACTCTGGAGGTTCTGCGCAAGCAGCGAGTCCAGTACGAACCGGCGGAACGGCCCGCGGTAGCGGGTGACCGCGTCAATATTGATTATCGTGGTGTCATCGATGGAGTAGAGTTTGCGGGCGGTAAAGCCGAGAATTTTGCTCTCGTGCTGGGTGAAGGCAGGCTTCTCAAGGACTTTGAAGGACCCCTCGCCGGCATGAGCGCCGCGCAGAGCAAAACGTTTGAAGTAACCTTTCCCGCGGATTATCATGGGAAGGAGGTTGCCGGAAAGACGGCTACGTTTGAGGTGAAACTCAACAGCGTGGAAGCGGCGAAGCTGCCGGAAGTGGATGATGAATTCGCCAGATCACTGGGTGTTGCGGATGGCAGCATCGAAAAAATGCGCGAGGAAATTCAGGCTAACCTTGAGCGGGAAGTATCCAAACGGGTAAAAGCCAGAATCAAGGAACAAGTCATGCAATCATTGCTTGATGCGACCGCGATTCAGGCACCCAAAGCATTGGTGGAGCAGGAACTGGAGCGACTCATGCAGGATGCGCGTCATGATCTTGAATCGCGCGGTATGAACGCCAAGAACGTGCCGTTACCCCGGGATTTGTTCCACGAACGGGCGCAACGCCGTGTGAATCTGGGGCTGATCCTGGCCGAAGTGGTAAAGATTAACGGCTTGCATGCAAAACCCGAGCAGGTGCGAGCAGTGGTGGAGGATCTCGCGCAGAGCTACGAGAATCCGCCTGAAGTGGTCAAATGGCACTATGCCTCACAGGATCGCCTTAACGAAGCGGAGTCGGCGGTGCTGGAAGATAACGTGGTAACGTGGGTGCTGGAGAAGGCCGTGGTAGCGGATAAACCAATGACTCTAGATGAATTGATGGGAAAATCATGACATGATGCAACAACTCGACTGGAAACAGCGCAACCTCGACCCGAACAATTTGGGTTTGATCCCCATGGTGATCGAGACGAGCGGGCGGGGCGAACGCGCCTACGATATATATTCCCGCTTGCTGAAGGAGAGGGTGATATTTCTGGTGGGGCCGGTTACCGAGGTTTCCGCCAATCTGATTGTGGCACAGCTACTGTTCCTGGAATCGGAGAATGCAGACAAGGATATTCATTTCTATATCAATTCTCCCGGGGGTCTGGTATCCGCCGGAATGGCGGTTTACGATACCATGCAATTCATTAAACCTGATGTCAGTACGCTTTGCATAGGTCAGGCCGCGAGTATGGGGTCGCTGCTACTGACAGCGGGCGCAAACGGCAAGCGGTTTTGCCTTTCTAATTCGCGTGTTATGATCCATCAGCCGATGGGTGGCTTTCAGGGGCAGGCTTCGGATATCGAAATACATGCCAGAGAAATCCTGTTTCTCAAGGGCCGATTGAATGCACTCATGGCAAAGCATACGGGCCAAAGCATAGAGACCATCGAGAAAGACACCGATCGGGATAACTTTCTCAGCGCAGAGGAATCAGTAAAATACGGCTTGGTGGATGCTGTGCTTATCTCCAGAAATGAGAGTACGGGCTGAGTGATCCAGAGTGATCTATAATGACCATGGATGGAGATTTAATTATTAGCTACGAGCGCACCGGCTCGGATAATGCGGGATAAAACTATGTCAGAGAAAACTGGCGGCGATAAACTGCTTTATTGTTCCTTCTGCGGCAAAAGTCAGCACGAAGTGAAGAAGCTCATTGCGGGGCCATCGGTATTCATTTGCGACGAATGTATAGAACTTTGCAATGACATCATTCGTGAGGAAATACAAGGTGCTGAGGCTGCCAAGCTCACCAAGTCGGATTTACCCGTACCGCATGAGATCTGCCAGATTCTCGATCAATACGTAATTGGTCAGGAACCGGCGAAAAAAATCCTGTCAGTGGCGGTATACAATCATTACAAGCGTCTGAGGAATCTGGCAAAAAGCACGGACGCTGACGGCATAGAGTTGGCGAAAAGCAACATACTGCTGATCGGTCCGACCGGTTCAGGCAAGACGCTGCTTGCGCAAACGTTGGCGCGTTTGCTGGATGTACCCTTCGTCATGGCCGATGCGACAACGTTAACCGAAGCGGGTTATGTCGGCGAAGATGTGGAAAACATCATTCAGAAGTTACTGCAGAAATGTAATTACGATGCGGAAAAAGCGCAGCAGGGTATTGTTTATATTGACGAGATCGATAAGATTTCGCGTAAATCGGATAACCCCTCAATTACCCGGGATGTGTCGGGGGAGGGTGTGCAGCAGGCTCTGCTGAAGCTGATCGAGGGAACGATCGCTTCGGTGCCTCCCCAAGGCGGGAGAAAACATCCTAATCAGGAATTTGTTCAGGTGGACACCACCAACATTCTTTTTATTTGCGGCGGTGCGTTTGACGGTCTCGACAAGGTCATACGCGCCCGCTCCGAGAAAGGTGGGATAGGTTTTAGTGCCAATGTAAGAAGCCGCGACAATCGCAAGAACTTTGGCGCCGTGCTGCGGGGAGTGGAGCCGGAAGATCTGGTCAAGTATGGTTTGATTCCGGAATTCGTCGGACGCTTGCCCGTGGTTGCCACCCTCGAAGAACTGGATGAATCAGCACTGATTCAAATTCTGACCGAGCCCAAAAACGCGCTCATCAAACAATATCAGAAAATGTTTCACATGGAAGGTGGGGTCGATCTTGAGTTTCGCGAACAGGCACTCAAGGCGATTGCCAAAAAAGCGCTGGCGCGCAAGACCGGGGCACGCGGCCTGCGCTCCATTCTGGAAAGCACCCTGCTGGATACCATGTTCGATCTGCCATCGCTGGAGAATGTCGCCAAGGTGGTAATTGATCATGGCTCAGTGGGTGGCGATATCAAACCCATCCTGATTTACTCGGATAAGCCAAAGGTGGCCAAAAGCTTTTAGTCCGGGTTCTGAATGTTGCCTGGTCCGTTGCCTTGAATTTCTTCGCGGCGTCCCCATAACCTTTGTTCGTCCTTTATAGGTGAGCCGATATGTCCTCCCCAGTTAACGATCCCAATCAGGTGTCATTGCCGTTATTGCCGTTGCGCGATGTAGTCGTATTTCCGCATATGGTGATTCCTCTATTCGTCGGACGGCCCAAGTCTATCAAGGCGCTGGAAATCGCCATGGAGTCCGGAAAGAGCATTCTCCTGGTGGCGCAAAAATTCGCTGCCAAGGATGAGCCGGCTCCTGACGATCTCTACGGCGTATGCAGCGTTGCGAATCTGCTGCAAATGCTCAAGTTACCCGATGGTACCGTCAAGGTGCTGGTTGAAGGGAGCCGTCGTGCACGCATCATGAAGGTGACTGATGACGGCAGCTACTTCTCCGGCCAAGCTGCATTGTTGCCTCCGGATGCCGTCGACAACCATGAGGTCGAGGCAATGCGGCGCGCAATGCTGGCTCAATTCGACCAGTATGTGAAGCTCAACAAGAAAATTCCGCCCGAGATACTCACTTCGCTTAGCGGCATAGACGAAGCGGGACGTCTGGCTGACACGATCGCCGCTCACTTGCCATTGAAACTTGAGCAAAAGCAGGAAGTGCTGGAAATTTTCGATGTTCCCAAGCGTTTGGAACACCTGCTGGGACTACTTGAAACCGAACTTGACATACTTCAGGTGGAAAAACGTATTCGTGGCAGGGTCAAGCGTCAGATGGAGAAAAGCCAGCGCGACTACTACCTCAACGAGCAGGTGAAAGCCATCCAGAAGGAGCTGGGCGAGGGCGAAGACGGTGCCGATCTGGAGGAGATCGACAGGAAGATCAAGGCTGCCCAGATGTCCAAGGAGGGCCGCGCCAAGGCGGAAGCGGAACTGAAGAAATTGCGCTTGATGTCTCCCATGTCGGCTGAGGCTACCGTGGTCCGCAATTACATTGATGCGCTGGTAGCGCTGCCATGGAAGAAAAAAAATAAAATCAGCAAAGACCTTAATGCCGCCGAAGTGGTGCTGGAGCAGGATCATTATGGCCTCGACAAGGTCAAGGAACGAATCGTCGAATATCTGGCTGTGCAGCAGCGCGTGGATAAGTTGAAAGCACCCATTCTTTGCCTGGTGGGCCCGCCTGGCGTGGGCAAGACTTCATTGGGGCAATCCATCGCCCGCGCCACCAACCGCAAGTTCGTGCGCATGTCCCTGGGCGGCGTGCGTGACGAGGCCGAGATACGCGGCCACCGCCGTACTTACATTGGTTCGATGCCAGGCAAGATCTTGCAGAACATGACCAAGGTTGGTGTCAAAAATCCATTATTCCTGCTCGACGAAGTGGACAAAATGGGTATGGATTTCCGTGGCGACCCATCATCCGCGCTACTGGAAGTGCTGGACCCGGAGCAGAATAATTCATTCGTGGATCACTACATCGAGGTTGAGTATGATTTGTCGGACGTCATGTTTGTCGCTACCGCCAATACGCTGAATATACCCCCGGCATTGCTGGATCGCATGGAGGTGATCAGGCTGTCGGGTTATACCGAGGATGAGAAACTCAATATCGCGACGCGTTACTTATTGCCTAAACAGGTAAAAAATCATGGCCTCAAGGAAGATGAACTAACTGTGTCTGAATCCGCCCTGCGTGATATTACCCGTTATTACACACGAGAGGCCGGTGTGCGGGCAATGGAGCGCGAAATTTCAAAAATATGCCGTAAAGTGGTCAAGGCATTGCTGCTCAAAGCTGATCAGAAAAAGATCACCATCAGCGGGCGGAATCTGGATAAATATCTCGGGGTAAGACGTTACACCTATGGCGTTGCAGAAGAGAAAAATCAGGTAGGGCAAGTTACGGGTCTGGCATGGACCGAGGTAGGTGGAGAGTTGCTGACCATTGAGGCAGTCGTGTTACCGGGTAAAGGAAAAACCATCACTACCGGAAAATTGGGGGAGGTAATGCAGGAATCGGTCCAGGCCGCGCTTTCGGTGGTTCGCAGCCGTTCAAGAACGCTGGGTATTGCCGATGATTTTTACCAGAAGAACGACATTCATATCCACTTGCCGGAGGGTGCGACGCCCAAGGACGGGCCCAGTGCAGGGATTGGCATTTGCGTAGCGATGGTCTCGGCGTTGACAGGCATCGCGGCTCGGGCGAATGTGGCGATGACGGGAGAGATTACATTGCGCGGCGAGGTGCTGCCCATCGGCGGACTCAAGGAAAAGCTTCTGGCGGCGCACCGTGGTGGCATAAAGATAGTGCTGATTCCTGAGGACAACGTCAAGGATCTGACCGAAATTCCGGAGAATATCAAGAATCGGCTGGATATTCATCCGGTTAAATGGATAGATCAGGTGCTGGATTTAGCGTTGGAACGCAAGCCGGAAGCGCTTCCCGTTGCCCCCGCGCCCGTGCCCGGTCCCGTTGGCGTCGAGGGGGATACCGTTACCACTGTTATCAAGCACTAAATTCTGAGAAGGCTCGTACGAATTTTTATTTTTCAGTCTCTGGTTTATCCCGTTTTACGAAATAGACTTGGCTTGCTGGAGAAAGCAAGATTTTCCCGCAGGAAGTTTGTGTACGAAATGTTTCTGAAATATTTTCACAATTGCTTGACCAAGCACAAATGGCTTGATATAAAACCAATTGCAAGGGTTTTTCTGTAACTAAAATAACGAAAGGGGAATTACCGTGAATAAATCTGAACTCATCGATGCCATCGCCAAGTCTTCCGACATTTCCAAGGCTTCCGCCGGTAACGCGCTGGATGGAGCATTATCCGCGATTAAAGCCGCTCTAAAGAAAGGCCAGAGTGTAACGCTCGTCGGATTTGGAACTTTTAAAGTAGGCAAGCGCGCGGCCCGCACCGGCCGCAATCCCCGTACTGGCGCAGCAATCAAGATAAAGGCCGCGAAAGTTCCGAAATTCAGCGCTGGCAAGGCGCTCAAGGATGCAGTAAACTAGCATTCTTCGGACGGGGGTGCTTAGCTCAGTTGGTAGAGCGTCGCCCTTACAAGGCGAATGTCGGCGGTTCGACCCCGTCAGCACCCACCAGCAGAAACTTACAGATCGTTGGAGTGGTAGTTCAGTTGGTTAGAATACCGGCCTGTCACGCCGGGGGTCGCGGGTTCGAGTCCCGTCCACTCCGCCAGATTTTGTGCTAAACCAGGGCGAACGCGAGTTCGCCTTTTTTATGCATTTCTTGAATTTACTAATCCTAAATCCGGCAGTTGACCGCTTATTTTCCAATTTAGCAGCTATGATCCATAAAGGCTTTTCTCACTTGACCTTCACCCTTTTGGTGAGTTCGCTACAGGGCGGATTGCACGGTTTTTGCGACACATGGCTGCGTTGCAACTCCTTGGAATGGAATGACCATTCCGCGTCGTTGCGCCTTGCCTTGCACCCCAAAAACCGCACACTCCACCCTGTCCAACTGCCGGATTTAGGATAATGTTTGATTTTGTTCACAGAAAAAAACGTATAGTCCAGGTCATCCTGGCGCTCGCCGCATTGCCATTTCTGTTCTGGGGAATCGAGTCATATAACAGTAGCGACGGCGAAGATTACCTCGCATTGGCGGCTGGCGAAAAGATCCCGCGTCAGGAATTCGAGCAGGCGTTGCGCAATCAGCAGGAAAGCATGCGGGCGACCATGGGAGAAAATTTTAACGATGCGATGCTGGATAATCCGGAACTGCGGTCTGCGGTATTGGAGGGACTGATCCAGCAGCGGCTGCTAAAGCATGAAGCCGCACGCGTTGGACTGACCGTGCCGGATTCACAACTGATATCGGTCATACAAGATATTTCCGCGTTTCAGGAGGATGGCAAATTTTCCAAGCAGCGCTATGAAGAGCTGCTACGCGGTCAGGGAATGAATCCGCGAACATTTGAAGCGCGTGTGCGTCAGGAAATGATGCGGCAGCAACTGACTGATGCATACACCGGGAATGGTTTCGTTCCTGTCTCGGTGGCGGAAAGAATTATGCGGTTGGGTAATGAGAAACGCGAAATTAGCCTGGTTCAAATACAGCCGGAGCAATTCCTGTCGCAAATGAAGCCCGATGATGCGGCCATCAAGTTGTATTATGATAGCCACCAAGCCGAGTTTCAGTTGCCGGAACAAGTGCGCGTCGAATATCTGGCGCTGTCTCTGGATGATTTGACTAAAGACCTGCAGGTGAGCGCCGAAGAATCAACAAAGTATTTTGAGGAACACAGGAGTGAGTTTGAGCAGCCGGAACAGCGCCGCGCCAGCCACATACTGATAACGGTGTCCGCCACGGCGTCCGATGCGGAGAAGGCCACAGCGCGTGCCAAGGCTGAACAATTGCTTGTTCAGGTAAGACAGAACCCACAAAGCTTTGCGGAACTTGCCAAGCAGCATTCCCAGGATCCGGGTTCGGCGATCAATGGCGGTGATCTCGGTTTTTTCGCGCGCAACATGATGGTGAAGGCGTTTGAAGATGCGGTTTTTCAGATGAAACCGGATGAGATCAGTAATCTGGTTGAAACAGATCACGGTTTCCATATAATTAAACTCTCTGCGATAAAACCTCCCAAACTGGTCAGTTTTGATGAAGTAAAGAGCCAGGTCGAGCAGGAACTGAAGAAGCAAAAAGCCGGAAAAATTTTTGGTGAAATGGCTGAAGGCTTCAGCAACATGGTGTATGAGCAGAGTGATAGCCTGCGGCCTGCCGCAGAGAAGTTCAGCTTGCGCATTCAGCAGAGTGAGTGGATTGGAAAAAACGCGGGTGAACCGCCCTATTTTACTAATGGAAGATTGCTGCAGGCGATATTTTCAGAAGATGCGCTCAAGAACAAGCGTAACACCGAGGCGGTGGAGGTGACGCCAAATACGCTTGTTTCAGCCAGAGTTCTGGATCACAGGCCGGCGACTACGCCTGCCATTACGGCGTTGCGGGATAAAATTAGCGAACGGATAGCCCGCAAGGACGCGGCGGAAGCAGCCATAAAAACAGGCAGGGAAAAACTCTCACAGTTGCAGGAAGGCAAAAATGGAATCGTGACGTGGGGCGCTACCCAGCAAGTTTCCAGGAAAGAACCCCAAGGCCTGGACAGCGAAACCCTGCGCGCGGTTTTCAAGGTTGAGGCGACGAGACTTCCATCCTATGCCGGTGTGGGGAATTCTCAGGGCGGCTTTACTTTAATCCGTGTCAGCCGTGTAATTGAACCGGTTCCGGCGGAAGCATCCGAACGCAAGACCTTTGCCCGGCAACTGCAGCAGGTACACGCCCAGGAGGAGCTTTCATCTTATCTTACCGGGGTCAGAAAACAGTACGACGTGACGGTCAGGAATGAGAGTTTAGAGAAAAAGTAGGGAGGACCCTCTATTCATTGTGAGGGACCCTTGAATAGATACCTA
>JBKJYB010000108.1:0-11010 GCA_046716045.1 Nitrosospira sp. | reverse complement strand
ATTCGTCATAAGAACGACTTAACTCACCTCAAACTGAAGCTTGATATCATCATAGTATAAAAGCTAATTGTACACTCTGTAGTGGTCAAGTAATTTCAGACAGCGAGATAAGTAACGAATACATGGGTCAGCGAATACATGCGAATACATGGGGTCAGAATCCACCGAATTCACCATCGTCTTCGTCCAAACAGCGTAAGAAGTCGTCATGTCATGTACGTCTTTACCCTAGTCAAAATTGGACGCTGAAGGGTGGTGAAATTTGCGTGCTGATTGACAAGCCAGACCAGCGATGGTATCTCTGCCGCAAGTTCCGCCACCGGAAATGACGACGCACATGGCAAGCCTGCGGTTCCCGATCTCCGATCGAGTGACGGGATCGGGTGGGGCGTTCGTCCAGTCTAGCGGCCCGCCTGGCAGACCAAGCGCCGGCACGAACAAGAAGCGATCGTTGCCAAGTATAAAATTGCCACTTGTGGCAGAAAACTGCGGTGTGTCCCGATTTTCTCCTTACGAAACTTTTAACCCTGGCGGGATACCTGTCGACGCCTAAAATGCAACTTTCATTAAGCACGGGTAGTCATAAGGTCTCGAAGTTTGAAGTGCTGACTTTCTGATAGTCAGGAAATCAGCGAACGCTTGTTGCATTGCGCATTGCAGCTCTTTTTGTTTTTTCTCGGGAGTGGGATTGCGCCCGGTAGCGATGTGACCAAGAAGCCTTTCCGGCTGGTTCGACGATTAGTTCGGGATAGTGGCCAAACAGGTATAATTGTATCCAGAAGGTCCCGAGTTCGATGCTTGGTGTCGGCACCAGAATCAGATAGGTGGTTCAACAATTAATGGGATTATTCCGCAAATGACCTGGCATCAGGCTCAGTTTGAATCAAAATTCGATTGATCAATCGATAGGACTATAAAAATGGATGACTCACCGCTGCCACCCAATGTTATTCCCCTATTCCGCTCCTCCCCTTCTACGGACTCAAATCCAAAGCAGCAATATAAACGAAGGGGACCGGACAGGCGGCAATACAGTAGAAGACGGCCCGATCAAAATAATCAGCAAGGCCCCGGTGAGAGAGAGCTGCCTGACCGGCGTCGCCATGGCCGGCGCCATTAAACCTAAATCCGGCAGTTGACCGCTCATAGATTAAGTTAGCGTTTTGATTAATAACACTGTTTTATGCTATTTGACCCTCACTTTTTAGGTGAGCCCGCCACAGGGCAGATTGCACGGTTTTTACGACGCATGGCAACGTTGTTCGCAACGCCTTGGAATGGAATGACCATTCCGCGTCGTCGCGCCTTGCCCCGCACCCAAAAACCGCACACTCTACCCCGTCCAACTGCCGGATTTAGGTTAAATGACAGAGGACAGCTTTGAGAATGGCATCATGCTCGTAGCCTCTTAGGAGATATAGGCCATGAAACACGAAAAAATTATGTCAAATAAGGATATTGTTGAGTTAAACCAGCAAGTCTCAGGCCCATCGCTTGAGGAACTTCAACGGTCTCATCACATCGTTGAAGCCCTTATGGCGGCGCTGCCTCCCGACACCAAAAAAGAGCTTGTCGATCTGTTGCAAGCGCTTGCCAAAGGTAGTGAATCTCAAGAAACAATCAGTTCCGCTCATCAACGAGCCCTACAGATTGTGTCCGATATTTGCAAACCCAACACGCCTCAGAAAATTGACGATCAGGAATCCGGGGAAGAGGTGGGTGAAAGGCGAAATCGTGACAGGCGGCAGAGATAAAGGCGGCACATTAACTGTAAATGAATCCAATCGATATGTGTGAGCAGTTCGGGGTTGTCCGAATTCATTATGCACAACTTCCCCCAGGCGAGTTCCGTGCCTCCTTAGGCTGATCTCAACATCTCAGCTTGCAGGTCAGATAGGCGTACTTCAGTCCAATAGTAAAACCTGCCAATGCGGTTAACATGCGAGAGAATGATTTTTCCCGCTGATCGACTATTCTTCACCTCTCTCAACACGAGCAAAACGACGAATTCGACATTCTTTTATATTTGCTCGCTTAGAGCAGGAATAGACGGAGAGGGTTTGCAGGCGGGCATAATCGGTACGCAACCAGATTAAAATCTGGCAACTTCATAACGGGCAAATATTTATGGCTGAGATGTCAACGTTCGACCAGACGTATGAACTGGCGAATATGCTGATGGAGAAGGCGACAAAAGAACAGCTTGCCGAATGCGCGCGGTTGCTTGCCTTGAATCTTGCACACCATCAACTAAAGCATGGGGAAATCCCGGTAGATGAAACGTTAGCGTTATTACGCACATTCGAGCTCAACGAAGAACATCTGAATTTACTCGTTGATGGCATGATAAATCTGATAGGCGTGCTATTGAACGTTTGTGGTGGATCAGGAGAAACAAGGCATTAAACTGGCTTTTTGAAAAAGATGATCAGAAAGCTTGCTACGGTTATTCAACAATCGTGGCAAAAGAAGAATAATCGAGTGCATACAACGGTCCCACGCGAGCAGCGCCATTGCCGGCCATAGCAAAAAAAGCCCGGCGCGGGATTAACCGTGTCCGAGAGCTCGGAGTCATTACAGAACTATTACAAAACCAATAATGAGACCAAAAATCACTCTTGCCAGCATATTATCTTTTAACCAGTTATCGACATTTTTCATGAAAATAGAACGATTCTTCTCCATGACTTTCGGGTCGAACACTTTAGTCGGCCACCCGGTTTCAAGCTGGGGATTTTGATCGGGTTTTCCGAATCTCTTTACCAGAGAGTTGGATAAGCGCTCTGCAACCCAACCAGATCCATATAACGACGCTGCAATAAGTAGGCAGTAAGGAAGTGCGACGAAAAATTTTATGGATTTATCGTGGTATTTTTCCATTAAAGGGAAACCATAGTCATTTAATGAAATACCGATTAACCATAGGATGGGGAGAAACAGACAAACCATCAAAACATGAAAAAGCAATTGCTTCATAGTATCTCTCCTTTAATCCAACATGAGATAAGTACCTGGTAGTTGCCTAAAGAACAGCCTGGTAGGGCAGACGAGCTCATGAATTACTTTCCCCCGCTTTATGAAATGCATAGAATGATTCTTACGCTATGTCTATTTCATGATGAACAGACTGCCACACCATATGTTAAGAAGATGTCACATAGATGTGATTAATTTGTGAAATTTTGAATTTAGCAGCTGGAGGAAAATGATAGATAATGCCATCATGAAATCAATGGACGCTAGAAGTCGTTGTTGTGCGTAATCGAATAACGCTAACATAACGCTAACAGCACTTCGTGGGGCCGCCGTAGCAATAAAAACGGGGAAGCAGCGAGAGTTGCTGGCGAAATTTATGCCTGATAAGACGGCATCAGAATATACCGGATTGCGGAAGCGGGCACCGTGGGATCGATTGAATCACCCGCCAAATGTCCGGTCCTGTCTCTTGAACCAGGATAGCGCATGCTCAAAATGCTGGGGATCAAAATCCGGCCAATACTCATCTCTCACATAAAAATCCGCATAAACTGATTGCACCGGAAGAAAACCGCTCAAGCGGCGCCCTCCTCCCCATCGCACTATGAGATCCAGGCGTGAAACTTCGTTTGAACGCAGGCTGCCATTCTTAAGACCACCCAAGTCCCATTCCCAGCCATAGTTAATGAGCAGATTCACCTTCATGCCGGTGCCCTGGCGCTGCCTGAATACCTCCAGCACCTTGGGAAATTGCGCTGAGGTCTCATCACCAACAACCAGCAGCGCCGCCCCGCGGCGCGCGATTTCAAAAGCAAATGCCACGGATGCATCGGTAAATGCAAGCTTCTGAGCGGGAGGCCGTTTGGTATTATCCTGCGTAAAACAGTAAATGGAGGCCTCGACGATCCCGCGTTCCTTACATATTTCGTACAATGACAATCCCGGATCAATGCCATGAACATACCCATGCTCTTTAGGCAAGCCCTGATCCAGGGCCCAGCGGCGATTTCCGTCCGGAATGAAACCGATATGACGCGGGGTGCTATTTCTTGCCATGGTGGTCCTTAATAGATGTGATCCGGAGTTACACGGCTTCGCTCTGAGGCGATACCGATTTTTTTGATTCTTCCGCCAGATACAGCCAAGTTTTCACCACTGTATCGGGATTAAGTGAGAGGCTTTCGATACCTTCCTTCATAAGCCATTGTGCCAGATCAGGATGATCAGATGGTCCCTGACCACAAATCCCGACGTACTTACCCGCTTTAAGGCACGCCTGAATGGCCAGGCGCAACAGGGCTTTCACCGCCGGATCGCGTTCGTCGAAGGATTCGGCAACCAGACTGGAATCGCGATCCAGCCCAAGAGTGAGTTGGGTAAGGTCGTTGGATCCGATGGAGAAACCATCGAAGTACTCCAGGAATTGATTCGCCAGCAGCGCATTAGACGGGATTTCACACATCATGATCAGCCGCAGCCCGTTCTCGCCCCGTCTCAGGCCGTTCACCGCCAGTAACTCCACCACGCGCCTTGCCTCGGTCACCGTTCGCACAAACGGAATCATGACTTCCACATTGGTGAGCCCCATTTTGTCGCGCGTTTGTTTCAACGCCCGGCATTCCAGTTCGAAACAATCACGGAAATTTTCCGCTATGTAGCGCGAAGCACCACGAAAGCCCAGCATCGGGTTTTCCTCCTTGGGCTCATATCGCTGCCCGCCAATGAGACTGGAATACTCATTGGATTTAAAATCCGACATGCGCACGATCACCGGTTTAGGAAAAAATGCGGCGCCCAGCGTAGCGATACCCTCGGTCAGCTTCTCCACGTAGAAGCTGACCGGATCACGATAACCCGCGCATTGGTTTTCTACTTCCTTTTTCAAGTCCGGCGGGATATCAGGATAATCCAGAACTGCTTTGGGATGTATCCCGATCATGCGGGCAATGATGAATTCCAGTCGCGCCAGCCCTACGCCATCGTTAGGCAGGCGCTGAAAATCGAATGCGAGCTCCGGGTTGCCAACATTCATGGTGATCTTGACCGGCGGCTTTGGCATCTTTTCCAGCACAAGATCAATCACTTCAGTTTCCAGAACGCCGCGGTAAATATTGCCGGTATCGCCTTCAGTGCAGGATACTGTGACCATTTGATTTTCAGACAATGCGCTGGTAGCGTTACCGCAGCCTACCACCGCCGGAATACCCAGCTCACGCGCAATGATCGCGGCATGACAGGTGCGGCCCCCGCGATTGGTGACAATGGCGGCAGCGCGTTTCATTACCGGCTCCCAATCGGGATCGGTCATGTCGGTCACCAATACGTCACCGGCTTGCACCCGCGACATTTCTTTGGCACTCAAGATCAGACGCACTGGCCCGCTACCTATTTTCTGACCAATGGCGCGCCCCGACACCAACACTTCCGATTTGCCTTTCAAACGATAGCGCCGCAATGTATCCCCACCAGACCGGGCCTGCACCGTCTCGGGCCGCGCTTGCAGGATATAGAGTTTACCGTCTATGCCGTCCTTGCCCCATTCGATATCCATCGGTCTTTGATAATGCCGCTCAATGACGAGTGCGTGACGAGCCAATTCCTCCACATCCGCATCAGTGATGGAGAATCGCCTGCGCTCCGCTTCATCCACATCCAGTGTTTCCACCGGACGGACGGCTTCGCGATTTGCGGCAAATTGCATCTTGATGAGTTTGGAACCGAGATTACGCCGCAGGATCGCGGGTTTTCCCTGCTCCAGCGCGGGCTTGTAAACATAGAATTCGTCGGGATTAACCGCACCCTGCACCACGGTTTCGCCTAGACCATAGGAAGCCGTGATGAGTACCACCTGATCAAAACCCGATTCGGTATCCAGTGTGAACATTACGCCGGAAGCGCCGATGTCGCTGCGCACCATCCGTTGCACGCCCGCGGATAGTGCCACTTCGGAATGAGTGAATCCCTGGTGGACGCGATAGGAAATGGCACGATCGTTGTAGAGGGAAGCGAATACGTTCCTGACCGCTTCCAGCAATTTGTCCAGCCCTTGTATATTAAGAAAAGTTTCCTGCTGCCCCGCGAAGGAAGCATCGGCCAAATCTTCGGCGGTTGCGGAGGAGCGCACCGCCACGGAGATATCGCCGGTCTCCCCTTCCCGTACCATCTTCTCGTAAGCAATGGATATTTCCTGCTCCAGCCGCGGCGGCAATGGCGTCTCCACTATCCACGCACGAATTTGCGCGCCGGCCGCCGCCAATGCTTCGACATCTCCAGTGTCCAGGGTTGCAAGGGTGTTTTCGATACGCTGCGCGAGACCGCGGTGAGCAAGAAAATCGCGATAAGCATCGGCGGTCGTGGCAAAACCCGCGGGAACCCGCACTCCCGCACGAGACAATTGATTGATCATCTCCCCCAGCGAGGCATTCTTGCCGCCCACGCTACTCACATCGGCCATGCGCAGCTCGTCAAACCAGACTACATATCGTGAATCGTTCATTTCTGCTCCCATTCGCACGCGCACGGCGGAGTCGTATCCAAGCCGGATTGTGTTACATGCCAAAACGCGATATTTTGATCGCAGTCAACATTATTGGCGCATTACAACAAATGTCAACCACAGAGACGCCGCCCCGGCGCAGCGCATTCTTCCTTTCCGACCGCACTGGCATCACTATCGAAATGCTGGGGCACAGCCTGCTAAGGCAATTTGAAAACCTGTCTTTTATTGAAATCACCCTACCCTACCTGGATAATGCGGAGAAAGCCGCAGCCGTCGTGGCTCAGATCAATGATCGTGCCACCCTGGACGGTGTGCGCCCCTTGATATTCAGTACGTTTGTGAGTCCCGAGATTCGGTCCATTCTCGATTCTGCCAATGCCCTTCATCTGGATTGCTTTAATATTTTCATTACCCCACTGGAAACCGAACTGGGCGTACGTTCATCGCATACCGTGGGACGCTCCCACCGGGTGGGCGATGGGGTGGATTACGGCCAACGTATTGAGGCGGTAAGGTATACCCTGGAACACGACGATGGCGTCTCGCACAGAAATTGGCAACAAGCCGGTATTATTCTGGTAGGGGTCTCCCGCAGCGGCAAGACTCCTACCTGCCTGTATCTCGCGCTGCAATTCGGTATCTGCGCCGCCAATTATGGGTGAACTTAAACAAACGACAGAAATGTCCCATAGGATTTTGAGCGGCGGTTCGGCCTGAACTTCTGCCGAATTGCCCCTTCATGCCCTCTGCCGCCCAACCGTAATCATGCCACCGTATAGGCTTTGGCGGTCTTCATCCCGTGCTTCTTGAGCCAGTTGTGGAGATTCGCTTCGGTCGTGTGGTAACGCTGCGCGATGAACCTCTGCGTCGAGCCGTTCGCCAACAGGCTCTCGATTTCCGGCCGGAACGCATCCAGCTTGCTCTTGCCCGGCCCTTTCGGGCGGCCAAGGGTGAGACCCTGTTCCTTTTTAAAGCGTAGCGCTTCCTTGGTTCGCTGCGAAATTAGATCGCGCTCGATTTCCGCTGCCATAGAGAACGCCAGGGCAATAATCTTGCTCTGGATACTGTGGTCCAGTTGCCAACTTCCCTTTACCGAATAGACGCGGATACCCTTGCGCGTAGCGAGCGCCAGAATCTCCATGCATTCGAGCATACTGCGGCCGAGGCGCGAGAGTTCAGCCACAATAATGGCATCACCACCCTGCAGCTCCTCCAGCACCTGAGCAATTTGACGCTCCCGCCAGGGCTTTCGCCCAGAGGCAATCTCCTCGATAAAATTCACCTTGCCCAGATCGTGATGGTTGGCAAAGTGCAGGATATCCGCCTTGTTCTTTTCAAGATCCTGGTCGAGCGTCGACACCCGCAGATAAGCGACCGTTTTGCGCGCCGAGGGAGCCACCTGTGTTGCCATGGTTACGCCATTCGATGAATACCGAAAATTCCACCTTATCCGATAAGTATACAGATAGAAATATCAAGTATATTTGCCTAATCTTTCTTATCGGATAAATGATCGTTTAAAGTATAAACGAATCCCGTGTTTTTCCCACCTGGTGAGGACTTCCCATGGCAAGAATGAAGATCTTCAACACCCTGGAGGAGGAAGCATTCGAGTCTCCGCCGGAGTTCAACAGCGCCGAGCGCAAGCAGTTCTTCTCCTTGCCGCTGATGCTCAAAGATCCAATGGTCAATTTGCGGACCCCGACCAACAAAGTCTGCTTCCTGGTAGCGGCAGGCTACTTCAAGGCACGGCGCAAATTCTTTGGCGGGCAATTCCGCCAAGCGGATATCGAGTACGTCGCGAATCAAGTCGGCGTGGACCCGGTCGAGGTTCGTGTCGACGTCTACAGCAGAGAAACCTGCTCCCGGCATCAGCGCGCCATTCTGCACTACTTTGGCTGCCGCCCATTCGACAAAGCGGCGAGGCGCTTCACTGCCAGCGAGATTGCAGCCCTGGTCCGCGTCCAGTTCCGGCTCAAGCGGGTGTTGCTGAAAATCATCCAGGTGCTGACCCACAAGAAAATCGAGATCCCCAGCTATCCCCTGCTGGCGGATCTGATCATCGAGGCACGCAGTCATCAGCAGCGCACGCTCTGTGCCATCATCGATGAGTGCCTCAGCGAACGTCAACGCAGCGGTCTCGACGATTTGCTGGAAAAAGCACCCAGCGCTGGCGACGGTACCGGCGAGGCTTGGCGCTACCGCCTGACTTTACTAAAAAAGCCTTATCAATCCACCCAGCCCGCAAAAATCCGTACCAATCTGGCCGACCTGAACGCGGTGCAGACGCTTTATCTCGACCTGAAGCCGGTCTTGCAGCGTCTGGATTTGAGCTATGAATGCATCCGCTACTCCGCCTATTCCGTCATCAAGTCCCAGATTCCGCAGGTCTCGCGCCGCGCGGACAAAGACCGCTTCCTGCACCTGATTGCCTTCGTGGTGTATCAGACGTTCAAGCTGAACGATACCTTGATCGACACGGTTTAAGCGCCGTGCAAGCGGCCGTCAACGCCGCCGAAAAGGATCAAAAGGAGGCCTATTTCAAGGAGCGCGACCAGCGCAACCAGTCCTTCGCCGCCCTCGTGGAGCGGTTTCGGCAAACTGTTCGCGAGACGCTGGCGGCAATCCGGCATATCGTGGCCGATGGTCAATTGAGCGACAACCAAAAGCTGGCCTTGATCGACGTAGCGTTGAATGCGGAAACCGACAAGCCGACGCTGGTCGAACAGCAATTCGACGAGTTCAAGCAAAACGCAGTCAAGCTCCAGCAGGGCCGGGGCTACTTCGCGCTGCTGGAAACGCGCTCCCTAAAACTGCAACACCGCGTCGCCGACATTGTGCGCCAGGTGCAGTTTGCGCCGAACTGTACTCAGCCGGCGTTGTGGGACGCGTTGCGCCATTACCAGCAAAAGGAGGGCAGCGTCGACAAGAGTGCGCCGGTCGACTTTCTGTCCGATGAACAGCGCGCCGCGCTGACCGGCGAGGATGGCAAGTTCCGTGTCTCGCTGTACAAGGCGCTGCTCTTCGTCGAGATCGCCGACGCCATCAAGTCCGGTGTACTGAATCTGGTTCACTCGGAAAAATACCGGTCACTTGACGACTACCTGATCCCGAAGGCCGATTGGGAAGCCAATCGAGCCGAGTATCTGCAACGTGCACAGGTAGATGGCCTCGCCGACTGCAAGGCCACCTTGAGCGCGCTGGACCAGGCACTCGATGCCCGCTACCAGCAAACCAACCAGAACCTCAAATCCGGCAAGAACCCGTATCTGACAGTTCGTACCGACGGCACCTTCCATGTGAGCACGCCGAAGCTGGCGGAAGTGGAGTGTTTGTCCTTGAGGGCTTTCTTTCCAGATCGGAAATATATCTCCATGCTGGAAATGCTGGCGACGGTGAATCAGGCCACCCATTTCCTCGACGAATTCGAGCATTGGCAAATCAAGTACCGACGCGCCAAGCCGGCGAAGAAGATTCTGTTTGCCGGCATCATGGGGTATGGCTGCGATATCGGCCACCACAAGCTGGCGCAGATTTCCAAGCAGATCGAAGAGGGTGAACTGGATAATGTGGTCAACTGGTATTTTTCGCTGCAGAACGTGCAGGGCGCCAATGACCGCATCCTTCGCTTTGTTGAAAAGATGAGCCTGCCGAACATCTATCGGCGCGATCCAGACGTGCTGCACACGTCCAGCGATGGTCAGAAATTCGAGGTGGCGGTGGATTCCCTGAACGCCAATTACTCATACAAATACCTGGGCAAGGACAAGGGCGTCAGTGTGATGTCGTTCATCGACATGCGTGACCTGATGTGGCATTCCACGGTGATCAGCTCGGCTGAACGGGAGGCGGCCTACGTCATCGACGGGCTGATGCACAACGACGTGGTCAAGAGCGACGTGCATTCCACCGACACGCACGGATACTCGGAAATCATCTTCGGCTCGAGCTATTTTCTGGACTTTGAGTTCGCGCCGCGGATCAAGGGCCTGGGCCGGCAGCAGCTCTGCGCTTTCAAGCACCGCAAGCAGTACGCGGAGCAGGGGTGCGCGCTGCTGCCCCACCGTCATATCCGCGAACACTTCATTGAGGATCAATGGGATGAGATGCTGCGCTTTATCGCAACCATCCGGCTTAAGGTGACCACCGCCTCACAGCTCTTCAAGCGCCTGAATTCCTATTCCAGGCAACACCCGCTGTACCGGGCCTTGAAGGAGTTTGGTAAGATTCCAAAGACGCTCTTCATTCTGAAATACATTGACGATCTTGAATTCCGGCAGGCGATCGAGAAGCAGCTCAACAAGGTCGAGGGCTCAAACAAGTTCTCCAAGGCCGTGTCCTTCGGCCACAGCCATGAATTCATTCAAAGCGAGAAGGAAGACCAGGAGATCGCCGAGGCCTGTCGGCGGATGATCAAAAATGCCATCGTATGCTGGAACTACCTGTTTCTGTCTCGGGAGCTGTCCACCGAGAAAATTGAGGAGCGCCGGGCGCAGTTGATCGAAGCGATTCGCCATGGCTCGGTCGCCACCTGG
>JBKJYB010000107.1:0-4020 GCA_046716045.1 Nitrosospira sp. | reverse complement strand
AGCCGGACTGGGTCTGGGCGCACCGCGAAATGCGCAAGAGGAGCGTCACGCTGGCGCTGCTGTGGCAGGAATACAAAGCGGCGCATCCCGAGGGCTACCAATACAGCTGGTTCTGCGAACGCTACCGGCAATGGGTCGGCAAGCTGTCGGTCACCATGCGGCAAACGCACACGCCCGGCGAGAAGCTGTTCGTCGATTATGCCGGGCAGACCTTGCCGATCGTTGACGGGCTGACGGGGGAAATCCGTCATGCGCAACTCTTCGTTGCCGTACTCGGCGCCTCCAACTACACCTTTGCTGAAGCCACCTGGACACAGCAGCTATCCGATTGGATCGGCTCCCATGTGCGCGCCTTCGAGTTCATTGGGGGCGTGACGGAAATCCTGGTACCCGACAACCTCAAGTCAGGCGTCAAGCATCCCTCCTATTATGATCCTGAACTGAACCCGACCTACCGCGATCTGGCTGCACACTATGGCGTGACGGTTCTACCGGCACGCAGCCGCAAGCCGCGCGACAAGGCCAAGGTGGAGAATGGCGTGCTGGTGGTCGAACGCTGGATACTGGCACGGCTGCGCAACCAGCGCTTCTTCAGTCTGGAGGAGGCCAACCGCGCCCTATCGGCATTGCTGGCCGGCTTGAACCGGCGCCCGTTCAAGAAACTGCCCGGTTGCCGCCACAGCGTATTCGTCGAACTCGACCGCCCGGCACTCAAGGCTCTGCCAGCGGACCGCTATCAATTCGCCGAATGGAAGATCGCCCGTGTCGGCATCGACTACCACGTCGAGATCGCCGGCCACTATTACTCGGCACCGTACCGGTTTGCCCGCCAGGAAGTGGATGTGCGCTTCACGGCAACTACGGTAGAGATATTCCATCGCGGCAGCCGCATCGCCGCCCATGCCAGAAGTTTGCTCAAAGGGCGACACACCACTATCGATGCGCACATGACCCCGGCACATCAGCAGGTGGCGGGCTGGAATGCTAAACGCTTACTCGACTGGGCGCAGAAGGTAGGGCGTGACACACACGCCACCGTGGAGAGCATGCTGGGGCAGCGCAAGCATCCGCAACAAAGTTACCGTGCCTGTCTGGGCGTGTTGCGCATGGGGCGAGATTACGGCAATGCCAGACTGGAAGCCGCCTGTTCCCGCGCGCTGGCGCTGAATGCGGCCAATTACCGCAGCGTTAGCTCCATCCTCAAGAATGGGCTGGATAAACAAATCCAGAGCAAAGCTGCACAAACCACTCTGCCGCTCACGCATAGCACGGTGCGCGGCCCCGAGTATTACCACTAACCACAACCCGGCCAACCAACCCTAGGAGAAACAACATGTTGAACCACCCCACCTACCAGCAACTCAACCAATTGCGCCTGTTCGGCATGGCAAAGGCGTTGAACGAGCAGCAGCGATTGCCCGAACTTGACCGCATGTCGTTCGAGGAGCGGCTCGGTCTGTTGGTCGAACGCGAGGCCAGCGAACGCGCATCCATGCAGACCACGGCACGATTACGCCGTGCCAAGCTGAAACATGCGGCAGCGCCGGAAGATGTCGATTACCGCGTGGCACGTGGTCTGGATCGAACCTTGTTCAACCGGCTACTGACAGGCTCATGGATCAAAGAGCACCAGAACGTATTGATCACGGGGCTGACCGGATTGGGTAAAACCTGGCTGGCCTGTGCTTTGACCCATCAGGCGTGTCGGCTGGGCTATTCGTCTCTGTATGTGCGCGTGCCGCGCCTGTTCGAGGAATTGGCAATTGCGCACGGCGATGGGCGTTACGTGAAATTCATCACGCAACTCGCCAAGGTCGATGTCCTGCTGCTGGACGACTGGGGTGTGGCGATGCTGACGGATTCCGCGCGGCGGGATTTGCTGGAAATACTGGATGATCGATATAACCAGCGCTCGACCATCATCACCAGTCAGTTGAAGGTGGACGACTGGCATGAATCAATCGGCGACCCCATCCTGGCTGACGCTATTCTGGATCGGGTTGTGCATAACGCACATAAACTGGATCTGTCTGGTGAGTCGATCAGAAAGAGCAAAAGAGGTTTGACTCAACCCGCAAATCAGGAGTAAAAAAGAACCCCCGCGTCGCTACGCTCCGACTGTCCAGTTTGCCGTGGAATGCGTGTCCAGTTTCAGTGGAATGCGCAGTGAGTCACAACGCATTGGATTATGCAATGCAATGAGGTCATCCAAGCCTCTTTTGAAGAGAAAGTTTTATACCATGAAACTGCTTATGCTACCAATTGAACCCACTCATTCAGTATCAATAATGAAATTCCCATTGCGTCCTGAACGCTAATGTCGCGCCCAATCCAGACGCTAATCGATCTCTCCGCGCTCGAACATAATCTATCCGTAGTTCGCCGTAATCTACACGCGTGACGCGTCGCTTGTCGATACCGATGACGATGGCGCCGCCGATGTACAGGATGCCTGTCCGGAGACCCGGGAAGGCACAGCAGTGAACGCGCGTGGATGCGGATTTGATCAGTAATGAGCCATGCGAAGAAGCTTTGTCTGTTAGCTGGAGGATATGCCGGGTCTTTATTCCCAATTTTCACGCTCTCCGCAAATCACTATTTCGTCTTCTGCTAGCGCCGACCAAAAAGTAACTGGGTGACAAGCAAAATAAAGAGGGTATTCGTTACCAGATAGCGTCCCCAGAGGCGACGCGGCTCGCTAAGCAGACGGTGCAGCCATTCACAAACCCTGTGTTTTGCATCCATACCGGGGCGCGCGTGATCGTTCCGGCATGATAGTCAAACGCGGCGCCCACGCCGATCATTGCCGCCTGAACACGGCCCTTGTGCCTGGCCATCCGCCTTTCCTGCTTGGGGGCAACCCAAGCTGACCCAGACTGTTCGGCCTCCGGAAGCATTTCCGTGCCACTTCGGCCTCATCTTCCTCCGTCAAAGCTCGAAATGACGGTGACGCCGTACCGGCGATCTGAAGACCAGGGAAGGCTTTCATCAGCCGGGTTTGCAAAACACTCAGCGTTTCCAGCAAACCACCGTAGAGGAAAACCGATTCCCCGCGCTTGGCTGCCTGCTCGCAATAGCGCCACATCAAATCTGGGCCGTTTATGCGTTGCTGGTTGGAAAAACCCAAGCGATAAGGTGCGCCGTCCGCAGTGGCCATATCAGCCGTAGCCAGTATCCGCCAAAGACCGTATCCTGTACCGCGGTTACAACCGAGTGAACATTGCAGACGCATACATAGCGGCTTTCTCTCCGCGCGGCCCAGCCCTGGATGCGTGCAATTGCCGCTGCCCAGGTCATCACGTCGATCAGTGCGGACAACACCAGCGCCGTGACGCGTTCAGCTTGCTGAATCATGGCTACGCTGCTTTCTTTACGTCATCAATTGCATCACGGTAAATCGCGACCAACTGCTCATAGTTGCGCTCCGCGGTGTAGTGCGACTCGTAGCAAGCGCGAGCCTTTTGGCCCAGTGCGAGCATCTCTTCCGGGTGCGCCAGCGCCCACGTCATCTTATCTGCCAAGTCGAGTGCGTTCCCGGCCTCAAACAGCAGGCCCGTTTCGCCATCTTTCACTAAATCCGGCAAAGCGCCAATGCGGCTGGCGATCACCGGTAATGAGCATGCGAATGCCTCCACAATCACCAAACCAAAAGTCTCATACCCAATGCTTGGCAACACTAGCGCCACCGCATTGTTCATCTCCTGCTGCACCGCAGCGCTCGTCAGGCTACCCAAACGGATAACATTGCCTAGCCCGTCCAGCACATCCCTCTCCGGCTCCTCACCCGCCACCCGCAGGCAGGCATGAGGACACAGCGCCATTGCTCCAGCCAGTGTTTGAATCCCCTTTTCCACCGAAAGGCGGCCGACGAACAGCAGTCCCCGGCGAGGGGTGGCGGGTAGCCGGTGAAAATCCACGAAATTCGGCTTTACCACGATGCGGTCTGCCGGCAGCCCACCTTCGATGAATTTGTTTCGACAGAATTCGTTCAGCGCAATGTAACGCGTCACCCGATAGCGA
>JBKJYB010000106.1:0-4203 GCA_046716045.1 Nitrosospira sp. | reverse complement strand
GTGTTTCCGTGGGGGCGGCATAATCGCGTTTCGCGAGTTCTGATGCCATTCTCTGGTGAAAAGCAGCCTGGTGTATGGTTTCCTCCGCCCCTTGCTTATACTTGTTCAGTAAAGCCCAAGTACGTGATTGGACATCTTGCGCCTGTCTACCGTAGAGATAACCTTTGTCTTCGTACTGCTCGAGCAGCTTCCTCTGTTCTTCTGCTTTTATCAGCATTTCTTTGGCGGTATTTTCATATTGCTTTGCCAAATTATTGTGATCGGCATAGGTTCTGGCATTCTGCGCAGCCTTGCGAGTACTATCATACTGCGCTTCGAGGGGACTCATTTGTGCGCAGGAAGCCAATAAACCAAGCGTGGACAAGACCGCAATAAATGTTCCTAATTTTGTTTTCATGATAGTAATGAATCCAATAGAATGAAAGTGGCTTCATCCTAACTCGGTCCATACTATTGAGTATATTGGGGAAACTCTGATTTTGTATTAAGAGAAACCATTAGGCAACATTTATATGGCAGAAGTGGCTAATGTAAAGGTTGATCATACGTGGAGCTACTTTTAAGAAAACCAGCCAGAAAGTATCCTGACAACCTGAAGTAAAATTGGAGCGCTTGAAAAACCCTGGTTTCCAGCTTGTTACGCATAGGCAATGCCTGCTATTGCGCTTCCAGAATCCACTGGGTGGCATAACGTATCAAATCGGCGCCGTCTTTCAAATTCAGTTTGGTACGTATGTTGAAGCGATGCGTTTCGATAGTTTTAATGCTGCGGCTAAGCAATCTGGCAATTTCCTGACTGCTATGTCCCGATCCTATCAAATGCAGCACCTCAAACTCACTGGGGGTCAAGCTGTTGATCAACGGTTCAGACTCCGAATTTCCGGTCACGACCCGATTCAACAGCTTGGCGTGCATTGGCTTGCTCAGATAAATATTCCCCTTTAATACCTCGCGGATGGCGGTTACCAGCACTTCACCCGGCTCCTGTTTCATCACGTAGCCACGCGCACCGGCCCGCAAAGCGCGTTCGGCATAAACGGCTTCGTCATGCATGGAGACCATGAGCACGGGCAATTCGGGAATCAGGATGTGTATGTTTTTTATCACCTCAAAACCAGAGAGGGTCTTGAGAGACGCATCCATCAAAACGATATCGACATGATGCCCCGATTTGAGCGTGGCCAGCGCTTCTTCGCCATCACCGGCCTCGGCAAGCACCTCCATATCCGGCTCAAGATTGATGAGCATCGCCATGCCATGCCGCAACATGGCATGGTCATCCACCAGCATTACTTGTGCTTTCGAGGCTGACATACTAGGGAACCCTAAATCATTCGCATTTCCAGCCGCACTTCCGTTCCGCCTTTGGGGCACGACAGAAATTCCAGTGTCGCGCCGAGCTGTCTGGCGCGATAGTGCATAATTTTAATGCCCATCCCCGGTGTCGCCCCGGATTTTGTGTTGAAACCGGGAAAACCGCTGCCATTGTCGCATATCGAGAGGCAGAGCATTCCTTCCGCCAAAGCCAGCGAAATTGTCACATGTTGCGCGCCACCGTGGCGTATTGCATTATTGACGGCCTCCTGCGCAATCCGGTAAAGGTTAAGCGCAAGATCCTTATCCTTGATAATGATTTCATCTTTGCATACAAAATCACAAGTAATTTTATAGGTAATTGCAATTCTCGATGCAAATGCCTGTAGCGCAGCCATCAGGCCGTTGGTCTCCAGTTCAAACGGAAGCAGTCCCTGCGCGAGCTGTTTGCATTGCATCACGGCGACCTGCGCCTGTGTCGCAATGGAAGCGGCGACCGTTGCCGTATCCACACTTCCCGATGCGGATATTCTTTTCTCCAGCGCCTTGGCTTGATAACCAATAGCGGCAATCTGCTGCCCGAGATTGTCGTGCAATTCCTGCCCGATCGAACGCTGGTGTTCTTCCGCTATGGAAACCAGTCTCTGCTCCATACGTTTGCGTTCAAGCCATCTTTCCAGATCGCTGGCGACGGCATCAATGAGCCTTTGTTCTTCCGGCACCAGAAATGGTTTGTCTTCGGGATAGAACACACGCAACTGGCCGCAGGGTTTGTTGCTGGCGTTAATCTTCGACTGCAACTCGTGGGTAAGGCCCTGACCATGATTCTCGGAGCTGAAGCGCCTGCCATCGAGTTCAATCATGGCGGTAGCTATTTCCGAGAATTGCATGGCGGGTATCAATTGCTCAAAAATGTGCTGGCAGACATTGTCCATCGATAATTCCAGCCCCATGCCACGGCGAATCTCATAGAGACAGGTGATTTCCTTCAGACGCTCGCGCAGCGTCTCATCGATCTGTTTGCGCTCAAGCCACATTTCCAGATCGCTGGCAACGGCATCAATGAGCCTTTGCTCTTCCGGCACCAGAAATGGTTTGTCTTCGGGGTAGAACACGCGTAATTGACCGCGGAATTCGTTGTGGGTGCTAATCTTCGATTGCAACTCGTGCGTAAGACCCTCGCCATGATTCTCGGAGGTAAATCGCCTGCCATCGAGTTCGATCATGGCGGTAGCTATTTCCGGGAATTGCATGGCGGGTATCAGGTGCTCAAAGATCTGCGGGCAGACATTGTCCACCGATAATTCCAGCGCCATGCCACGACGAATCTCATAGAGACAGGTGATTTCCTTCAGACGTTCGCGCAGCGCGTGACCTGCGCTTGCAGGCTCTTTCGCCGCAGGACGGGACGCGTCTGCGGGGCTTTTATTCTGGCTAGTCATTGGGGATCTTCATCGCTCGATCAATCTGATGTTTTCGCCCGTTCCGTAGTCGCAACCGCAATCATCTACCCGGCATCATTCACCAAAGCATCATCGCGAGAGCACCACATTGCCAAGTTTATATTAGTTATTCACTTTGAGCGAACTCATCACTTCTCGCAAAGAATTCCTCCACTTCCAACAACTCACGCGTACGCTTCATCGGCGGCAGGCTTTGCCAGATCCTCTTGCCGTAGGCTTTGGTGATGAGGCGCGGATCACAGATCATCAGTACGCCACGGTCGGTCTCATCGCGGATCAATCTTCCCGCTCCCTGCTTCAGGTTAATAACGGCGCGCGGCAGTTGATACTCCATGAAGGCGTTACGACCCTCCTTGTTGATTTTTTCGATGCGCGCCGAGAGCACCGGGTCGTCGGGTGGCGCGAAGGGTAATTTGTCGATCACCACCAGCGACAATGCCTCGCCACGCACATCCACGCCTTCCCAGAAAGATTGGCTGCCAATCAGCACGGCATTGCCCATCTTGCGGAAGCGTTCCAGCATGTGGGAGCGCGAGCCCTGGCCTTGCAATAGTATGGGATAGTCGAGTTTCTCCCGCTCGAATGCTGCCAGCAGTAGTTCGTGCACGCGCCGCATGGCTCGCAGGCTGGTACACAGGAAAAATGCGCGGCCGCGGCTGGCTTTCAATACCGGTAGTGCGGCTTTCACCACTTCGTCGGTGTAGTCGCGGCTGTTTGGTTCGGGCAAGCCGGCCGGCACATAGAGCAGGGCCTGGTTGGCAAAATCGAACGGGCTTTCCCAACAGGCGGATTGCGTGGCATTCGATGCCGTGCTCAAACCCATTTCACTGTTGTAATGCGAGAAATCGCCTTTCACCGATAATGTGGCGGAGGTAAAAATCCATGCGCGGGGAGAACCGCTCAACTGCTTGTTGAATATTTCCGCAATGGATAGCGGGGTGGCGTTGAGTTGCAGCGCGTGGCTAAACACTTCCACCCAGCGCACGAACCCTTCGGCTTCAGCCTGATCGCGCCAGTGCTTTATATCGCCGGCGATTTCACGCGCGCGTTGCCAGCAGTTCTCCAGGCCCTCGGAGCGCTCCGCCTGGCTTTCCAGCATCGCCGCCAGCGCGTCCAGCTTTTCCAGCAATTCATTCAGCGCGTTGCCGAATCCCGCATTCTTCATCACCGCGGCCAGCGGCATACGCGTATTCTCGCCTTCGATAGTCAGGCGCAAATCGCGCGCCGCTTTTTCCATTGCCGCAATGGCCGGGGGCAGGGCGGTAAAATCCTTGGCGCCCAGCAGTGCTTCCGCCTCCGTGTCGCGAGCAAGCTCCAGCAATTGGCTGGTGCTTACCGATTCACCGAAAAACAGGCTGGCGGTTTCGGGCAACTGGTGGGCTTCGTCGAATATCACCGTATTGCAGGCGGGCAGCAGTTCCGACAG
>JBKJYB010000105.1:0-12857 GCA_046716045.1 Nitrosospira sp. | reverse complement strand
TCCAGCCAATGTTCGAGCCTCGCCGCCGTCAAAACGGGTAAGCGGCCCAGCCATTCGCTGAACAAGCTGCAAGTTCTCGTTGACTGTGGCGCCGTGGCCTATCCAGCCACACAACCCGCTCAAAATAGCTCCCCGATTTTCCTCAACATTACCGTTCCATTATTTTTCGTTATTGACTACTTGATGCCACAAGTGTGGCGACGGTATGCAACACGCTTCACCTTCCAGATGAACAAGCATTTTGTTTGCCAGCAGGCTGTCGGACAGCCTGCTAGACCAGCACTTCAACAGGTGCGGGATGGCTGAGGAATGCCGTTGGGCTTGCGGTAAGGCCGTAAGCACCTGATTGAAAGACGACCATCAAGTCCCCCATCTCTGCTCTGGACATTTCCATCTGATCCGCCAATAGATCCAGCGGGGTGCAGAGCGGGCCCACCACCGAGACAACTTCACGTTCATTACCGTACACCTTGTTGCCGACAACGACTGGGTAATTTTTGCGGATTACCTGGCCGAAATTACCCGAGGCAGCGAGGTGATGATGCAGACCCCCGTCCGTCACCAGGAATACTTGTCCTCTCGACTTCTTTCGCTCCAGCACACGACATACATAGATACCCGCTTCCGCTACCAGATACCGCCCCAGTTCGATTACTATGCGTGCCTCGGGAAGTTGCCGTTTTACTTCGGGTAGCAGACACTGCAAGTTTTTGCCCACTGCCGCCACATCCAAAGCCTCGTCGCCTGGAAAATAAGGAATACCAAAGCCGCCGCCGATGTTCAGCAGACGAACCGGACCGGGCGCATGCTGAGCAAGGGAGATACCGAGCTGGAAAGTTTTTTCATGAGACTCCTGGATGGCCGCCACCTTCAGGTTTTGCGAACCGCTGAAGATGTGAAATCCTTCGAAATCAAGTTCAAGTTTACCAATCCGGGTGAGCATGGCGGGGACACGCTCCGCATCCACGCCGAACTGCTTGGGTCCTCCACCCATTTTCATGCTGGAGGACTTGAGCTCGAAATCAGGATTGACGCGAACCGCCACTTTCGGACGGATATTGAGGTGAGCACCCAGACTGGCGATGCGCTCCATCTCCTGCTCGGATTCCATATTCAGGACAATACCCGCGGCAATCGCGCAGGATAGCTCGTCGTCGCCCTTTCCCGGCCCCGCGAAGCTGATCAGACGCGGTGGCATTGGCGTATCAAGCGCAACTCTCATCTCGCCTGCTGATGCCACGTCAATCCCATCCACCAGGCTAGCCATGTGCTGTACGATCGCAGGCATTGGATTCGCCTTCATGGCATAGTGGAGGTGGATCTCAACAGGCAAATGCTGACGCAGAAAAGCAACCCGTTCAGTAATCTGTTGCCGGTCATAAGCATAGAAAGGGGTTCTGCCTACCCGTTGCGCCAGACGTGTAAGGGGCATGCCGCCAATCTGGAGACAGTTATCATGAATTGGAAACTGCGTCACTGGGGCATGCTTTGGACGGATATTACTCATGTACCCCCTTCCATAAAAGCATTTTGCAACTCCTGAGCAAGCAGTTTACGGTCTATCTTGCCGTTGGGATTGCGCGGTAAATTACCTTCCCTGGACTCAATCCGGCTGGGGAGCATGAAAGCGGGAAGATGAAGCTTGCAGGCAGCCAGCAATGCATCGTGGTCCAATCTCGTATCGTTCCGCGATGTTACGATCAAAACGATGGCCTGACCCAGCACTGGGTGAGGAATTCCGATGGCGGCAGCTTCCCCCACGAGCTCCGTAGCATAGATTACTTCTTCCACTTCAGTGGGGCTGACACGATAACCCGATGTCTTGATCATTTCATCACGGCGGCCAATGAAATACAGGAAGCCTTCTTCATCCATGCGCACCGTGTCTCCCGACCATACCGCCAATTCCTGAATGGTCAGCCCGGACTGGCGGGAAGGGACGGGTTTAAAACGCTCGGCGGTTTTTTCCCGGTCATTCCAGTACCCCATGGAAACCAAGGCTCCTCGATGCACCAGCTCTCCTGGTTCACCGGCCGCACACGGCGAGCCATCTTCGCGTAACACCAGGACTTCAGCATTGGGGATGGCCTTACCGATGGAGTCGGGACGCCTATCCACTTCTTCCGGAGGCAGAAAGGTCGAACGGAACGCCTCGGTGAGGCCATACATCAGAAATACCTTGGTATTGGGAAATCTGCTGCGCAGCATATCGAGAGTCGCTCGCGGCATTGCTCCGCCCGAATTTGTAATATAGCGCAATAAAATGTTCGCTGGCCAATTCAATTGAGCCAGTTGAATCCACAAGGGGGGCACTGCGGCGAGGCCCGTGATGCGCTCCCTCTCGACGATTTCGATGATATCTCGCGGCAACAGATAATTCATCAGAACGCTCGTCGCGCCTACATGAAAAGCGGTGGTAAGCTGACTCAGCCCGTAGTCAAAACTCAACGGCAGTACCGATAGAATGCGGTCATCGGGATTATTTTTCAGGTACTGAGCAACACTTGCCGCTCCGGCTACCAGATTGCGGTGGGAAAGGACCACACCCTTTGGCTTGCCGGTACTGCCGGAAGTATAAAGAATCGCAGCCATGTCGCTATCGATACTGCTATGCGCCTTGCCACGCTCGCAGGCAGCGAGGGCGTCATCCCAGGATATCACATTCAAGCCGGCGATAACCGGCGCAATCGCCACCGGGTTGACCACCATCACGGTATGCAGATCATGGCATTGCGATAGTACCGCGGCAAGCGATCTCACCCGGTCGGCCGAAGTGACCAGGATTCTTACATTACAGTCGCGCAGGATATAGGCTACTTGTTCCGGCTTGAGAAGAGGATTGACGGGTACGAAAACGCCTCCAGCGGCTGCGGCGCCAAACAGTGCGGCAACCGTTTCCGGACGTTTCTCAAGATAAACAGCGACGCGCTCCCCTTGATCAAGTCCCAAAGCAAGCATCGCTTTCCCAGCTGAGTCGATCTCCTCGGCCAGGGCGGCATAGCCTATCCGCTTGCCTTGATAAACCAGCGCCTCCCTGTCAGAAAAGTGATCTGCGGACCTAAAAATGAGCTTGTGAACAAGATCTGCCATCGAAAAAACCTGTTTATCAAATAGTGATGAGGGACAAATTGATCGGGGAAACTTGCTTACTTTAACCCGTAGCGGCTCATTAGATCATAAATGGTAGGGCGGCTGACGCCTAATAATTCCGCCGCCTTCACAACGCTGCCATCCACTCTTGCCAGCGCTTTCATCAAGGCATCACATTCCGCCTTTTCACGGACCTGACGAAGGTTAATGGGTTCCGCTGGAGCGATTGAAGCCTGCAGCCCGAGATCTTCCGCATTAATCATGGGGCCATCAGCCATGATAACGGCACGCTTGATGCAGTTCTCCATCTCTCGGACATTGCCCGGCCACGGATGGCTTTCAATCGCGGCAAGTGCCTCCTGACTGAAATTCAATGAAGGGCGTTTTTCCTGAACAGAGAATTTATTCTTGAAGTGATGCGCCAGCAATGCGGCGTCACCCGCTCGCTCCCGTAGAGGGGGGATGGTAATTACGATTTCACTCAGGCGATAATAAAGATCTTCGCGAAAACGCCCTTCCTCTATTAATTTCTTCAGATTCTGGTGCGTTGCACATACGATACGCACGTCCACCGGGATCTCTTTACGTCCGCCAACTCTTTCAATCACTCTCTCCTGCAAGAAGCGGAGAAGTTTTGCCTGGAGCGGCATAGGCAGATCACCCACCTCATCAAGAAAAAAAGTGCCCTCGTTAGCAAGTTCAATCTTACCCAGCGTCTGCTTGGCTGCGCCCGTATAAGCGCCTTTCTCATAGCCGAATAATTCACTTTCCAAGAGTGTTTCGGGGATCGCCGCACAATTGATTGCCATGAAGCGTTTCCCCTGTCTGGCACTCGACTGGTGAAGCGCTCTTGCCAGAATTTCCTTTCCCGTCCCGCTCTCACCCAGCAGGATTGCCGTGGCGTCCGATGGAGCCACTTTCTCCACATTGCGGCATACCTTAATCATCCCCGGGTCGCGGGTGATAATGCCGGTTATGAGTAAATTTGTCTGAGTTTGCAATAATCTGCGATTCTCCTGCTGCAACGCATACAAATAAAAAGCTCTTTCCACCACTAGGCCCAACATCTCGGGATCAAAAGGTTTTTGATGAAAGTCGTAAGCTCCCATACCAATCGCCTTTAAGGCATTCCCATGATCCTGATTACCTGTAAGCACAATCAACTTGGTATCCGGCGCGAGCTCAAGTATCTGTTTTAGCGTGGCCAACCCTTCAGAGGCCCCATCCGGGTCGGGCGGAAGGCCCAAATCCATGGTGACGACCGCTGGTTCATGCCGTCGAACCAGCGCAAGTGCGCTCTCGCGATCCCCTGCCACCAATACTTCATAGTTATCGAAACTCCAGCGGAGTTGTTTCTGCAAGCCGGGATCATCCTCGATCACCAGCAGACTCTTTTTATCCTGATCCACTTACGTCCCTCACTCGTTCATTTTTGGATTTCATATGCATGAACCCAATCTTGCCATAGTTCCAAGAACACCTATCCGCGAAGAAAGCGCGGAATACCATCTCTTTTCCAAGATTGATCGGGTCATGGAGAAGCTCGCCTTTTGCCATGATGAGAAGTTATTTTTGGTATCCAGCTTTAGCTTAAGCACCAGAATTCGAACAAAAGTTAACCTTATGTAACGACTTCAACAGCACGGCCGTTTTGATGAAGAGGCAAGATTACACGGAAAACAGTGCCATCCGATTCACTGCTGACAACCTCGAGTTCTCCCCCTAGTTCAGACACATATTCCTTACTTTCAAACACCCCTATACCCATGCCCGCTGACTTGGTTGTTTCGAAAGGCTTGAAAAGCTTCTCACGGATGAACTCTTCGCTCATGCCGTGCCCGGTGTCTCTTATTTCAATTATCGCGCAACCTTTTTCTCCCCTTAGTTGAACCCGAACCTGGCCGTCTCGCGGGGTAGCCTCAATTGCGTTCTGTATGAGATGACCTATGACTCGCTCAAGACGCAAGGAGTTGGCATATACCGCCAGGCTGGAATCCAGTATTTCAAGAATTGGCTTGGGTTCAGTAACGGATTTACTCTTTGCCGCCTCTTGCAGTAACCCGGCAATGAAAAGAGGGGCAGCTTTCTCCGAAGAATCGCCACTGCTTAATTTCTCTAAAAGGCGCTTCATTTTCTGAACGGATAAATATACTGTTTCGATCATATCCTTTTGAAATTCTGGATTCCTTCTATGTTTCTCGGCATTGGAAAGCAAGAGCGACAACTGGGAAACCAGATTCTTCAAGTCATGCACGACAAAGGTTGACATGCGATTAAAGGATTCAAACTGACGCGCCACCAGCAACGCATTGGCCGCCTCGTGTTGCGCAAGATAACTTGCCGCCTGGTTACCGGCAACCTTGAGCAGGTCGCTCACTTCCCAGTTCAGCTTTACACTACTTCTTGGCTCCGCCAGCACGACAAAGCCAAATAATTTCCGGTGCTGAATCAGCGGCACAACCAGCCATGCTTTGGGAATGGCTTGTAACCATTGAGGCAGAGTGATGGCCGAGTACTTTTCCGGATTAGTCGCATATTCCCGCAACTCGATGACCCATTCCTTATGCTCCAGAAACCTGCAGAATGAACTATCAACGGGCTCAAGCCCGCCCGCCATGGGCATATTCCAATGAGTCACAGGTTCGCAATTGCCGGATTCCCGGTTGATCCACAAACCACCACCAGGACTTTCCACCAATTGGGCCAGGGCCTGGATTACACGTTCACCCAGTGCATGCTCGCCCATCGAAAGCGTACGCGTAAAATGTAGCCATTCTTCGCGATAGTCGTAGTTATAGCTGAAAAAATGCTTGCTGATGGAGACTCTGAGCCAGGAGCGCAAGGTACCGGAGAACAGCACGAGCAATAGCAAGACCACAGCGCCAAACAAGAAAGTGACCTGCATGACCGTGCCCCAGCTTCCGCCAAAAAAACGGAGGTAGTAACCCGCTGCGGCCATCGCCAGTAAATACATGGCGGCGCCAAACAGCGCCGCCGAATAGAACAGGATACGACGCGATACCGTGATACCCAACGACCATTGTGGATTTCGCGCAGCCGACACGGCAATAAGCGGAACAACCAGCGCGTTAACAATGCCACGCGCCGTCCAGATCTCGGGGTTCACATGTTTGAGCAGCAATGCATCGCTGTATAAATAAAAATCATAGGCAAAGATTCCGCCTATTCCGAGGCAGGCGAATTTTATTCCCCATCGCTGTTTTATCGGCGTATTTCTATAAAGCTGTTCCACCAGGATCATGCCAACGATTGCCATTGCCACGCTTCCAACAATACTATTACTAAAATCGATGGTTTGATGCGACGAAAGATTGAAGTCTCCGTGAGAGTAGAGAGCCACGGCAAGGCACGCCAGGTAAAGCACCACGATAGTCGCTACGGCCGGTCTAATCCTTGAGATTGAGGAGGACTCCGCTTGCCGATAGGGTCCCAGCAGTGTTATTAGAAAAACAGACCAGCCCGCGTTTCTGAGGATCTCCACAACATCCGTCAGGAGTGAAAGGGGAGAAGTTTGGGTGGTCTGATAAGCAAGCACTGCTGCCCAAAGAGCGGAAAACAGACACGCGATGGGTAGTACGATACCGTGTAGCCGGCCGTGCCAGCGGGTTAACAAGAGCACCGCCAGAAAAAAATACGCCACAGCGGACATTGTGTAACTGGCTGTCGCGATACTGGTCAACATGGCGTATTACCGCGTCCGGAAATCATCTCCCGCCCTTGCCGAGCACAACAACTTCGACGGTATCTATCAGAATAATGACATCAAGAAACAAACTGTGGTTCTTCACATAATACAAATCATATTGAAGCTTTTCGATGGCATCTTCCAACGAGGCGCCATACCCATAGCGAACTTGAGCCCATCCGGTTATTCCTGGCTTAATGCTGTGCCTTACATTGTAATAAGGAACTTCCGTGCAGAGCTGGTTCACAAAATAAGGTCTTTCCGGACGAGGGCCGACAAAACTCATTTCTCCAGTCAAGACATTGAATATCTGGGGAAGCTCATCAATTCTCAGTTTCCGGATAATCCTGCCCACCCGGGTTGTCCGAGGATCATCTGCTGTCGCCCATTGGGGTTTTCCACCTTTCTCCGCGTCATTTCTCATACTGCGAAACTTTAGAACCATGAAAGTTCTCCCTCCTTTGCCGACTCTCTCCTGCCGGTAAAAAATAGGAGCGCCCTCCTCAATAAGAATGCAGAGAGCGGTGACGAGCATTACAGGTAACATGATAGCCAGAAGGATCCCGCTTGCGATCAGGTCGAAAACCCGCTTAATGCCCGATCTAAGAAGGCTTTGATCAAACCCTCCGCCAAAAATCAGCCAGCTTGGGTAAAGGGAATTTACTCGAATCTGGCCCTGTTCACGCTCGAAAAACGCGGCTGAATCGGTCACTTTAATCCCGCTCAGCTTGCATTCCAGCAGATCGTGGATAGGAAAGCAGCCGCCACGCCGTTCCTGAATTGCGATGATAATTTCCCGTGCGCCGTATCGATTAACCAGAGACATCAAAGGCTCCATCTTCGGCAAAATGGCGGAGGATGGAACGTGGGGCTCCTCATCCGGCAACGGAACAAAACCAATGATCTTGAGTCCCCCGTGGTGAGGATCTTTTTTAGTCTGGTCGATGAACTCCTTTGCCTTACTGCCGATACCTAGCACGATGGCATACGACTCCAGAATTCCCAGGCTGGACCACTTAAGAAAAGCCGCTCGTGTCAGAAGAATCCCTGACAGAGCAAGAAACATCACCAGCCCTAGTATGCCGCGACCGGAATAAAGGTCAGGCAGCAAATAGAAAATCAAAGTCATGATTCCTAAACCCAGCAGCATCGACGGCATGAGACGAAATAAAGTGTCCTTGATATCCGTCCGGGAATCCAGTTGATACATTCCCATTGCCGCCATACTCACGATCATGACAAAAGTGAAAGTACCAGCCACTGGAAACAGGGAGGAGAGGGAGAAAGGTAACAATTCAATTGGGCTAAAAAAACGAAGGCCCGCACCCAGATAAAAAGCGGCCATCAGCACAAAAACCTCCGTGCCGATAAGCAAGACTTTAGTTCTGGAAATGTAATGATTATAAATACGAAGCAATTTTGGCCCCTCCTGGTGCCTCGTAGACAATAAAGCACCGCTGCCACATACTGGCGTTCTTATTGCCAAACCGCAAAATCAAGCGCCGCGCGCGTAACCCGCTAGCAAACACATGCACAAGATTCAACTTGGCAGTTAGTGTATATATGCCTGATCCAGAATTCCTTGCATCTTGTTGCCGGCACATCCGCCAATCACGCAAGAGCATGATTAATTGATACTTTGTATATATAACCCGAGCGGATTCTGTCCTTCAGAAGAAATTGTTTGACGCACCCGATGCATGGCTTATGCAACCGGGTGGGTTAAACTCTTGCGATGATCATTTGCTTCCCCCCATTGTGCACTTTCAAGTATCACGTCAGTTACTACATGCACAACCTCGATCTCGGGATAAATCATTCATATAGATTTCTATATAGAATGATGCGTCAGGTCATATTGGCATCATATCAATTTCGCCGGCAAGAACAATTGGACTTTAGTACGCCAATCGGGGATTGAGTAAGTTGGGGAATTCCTGAAAATCCTCATCTCCTCCAAAGCCGGATTAAACCCAGATCCGGAAGTTGGACACGGTGGAGTGCGCGGTCTTTGCGGTGCAGGGCAAGGCGCAATGAGGCGACGCCGCAGCAGGATGCGGGGATGCCATGAACGCGGTCGTGGCATCCTCGACGCTACCCGATCCCCGCTTTGCGGGGCTCCTCGTGCAACGCTTCGAGGCGTCCCATTCCAAGGCGTTGCGAACAACACAGCCACATGCCGCGAAAACCGCCGGTAGCAAACTCAAAAAGAAGTGAAGGTGCAGAAAGTCTTTTTGGATCATAACACTAAACTGACAGATGAGCGGTCAACAGCCGGATTCAGGTTAAAACTATCCAGCAATGATTGGAAATGGACGACGCTAAAACACAATGCCGGACGGCGGGAAAAAAGAAAACAGGAACAGCTTGCAATGCGGACGTTTCAGATACTTAAGAAGGCTAAAAATGGAGGGTGGACATCAGTGTCCTATCCTTGTCGTATCCCGGGGTGGCATGGAGCCCTTCACAATTAACGCCAGCTTGAGTCGATCAGCAACGTCCAGCTTACGAAAAACCTCGGTCAAATGCGCCTTCACCGTACGCTCGGTAATATCCAGCCGTCGTGCAATTTGTTTGTTGGATTCGCCGTCTCCGACAAGCGTGGCAATTTCATATTCACGCCGCGTAAGATTTGAAAGCAAGTCGCTGACAGCCTGCTTGATTTTGTTCTTCTCTTGCGTAATCATCACCAGCTCGTTCAGAAGATGCCAGCTGAGCGTTCGTCGAATCCACAATTCACCTTGCTGAACAGCCTCAACAACGCCTTTAAGCTGCCCGGGCTCGATATCACCTCTGCAACACCCTCTTATACCCGTCCTGAATAACCCCCATTCAATCTCATCAGAAATGACATGGCTCAAAACAATCACTTTGGTTTCCGGATTCAGTTTCATCAGGCCCGAAATCCCATTCGGCCCATCCAATTTGGGCAAATCGTGATCAAGCAGGAGAATTTGTGGCTTTATCCGTACCAATTCGCTCCTGACCGAATCCAGATTGGTTGAGCAAAAAACAGGAGCAAGACCACGTACGCCCTGCTCCCAGCGAAATAGGTCATCCTGAGATGGGCTCGCTAGCAAGATCAAGTATGTCTCCCATCAATATTCATCATTAGTGCAACACCTTATCCATGATTTTGCCGAGCATTTTGCGTGTTACCCAGATCTCGCCTTGATCTACTACACGCACAGCCTTCAGGAAATAAAATGGATCTGCTTCATGGTTCAAACAACCGCGCGCACCATTAGCCAGCGCTTGCAATATCTGCTCGTCCTGGGCCGATTTATCGGTTAACAGCACTACGAGCGTCTCGGGACATTCGCGTTGCAAAGCGCCCAACAGGGCAAAGTCTCCCTCGGTGGACTGGTCAAAATTGATAAAAAGAATACGGGGTTTGAGCTGACTGATTCTTGCAACCACTTCTTCGATTGATGTCATGTTCGCATGAGACTCGAGCCGGCGATCAACAGACACATCAATTCCATCCGGCATAACATTTGTAAGCAATTTGATGCCTTGTCCACCTTGCAGGGACTGTTCCAGTTTTGCGCGTCTTCCCGGGTCCGTATCGGCGATTGCCACAGTAACCGTTTGCATGGGTTCTCCTTCCCGCTCATTCATCGTTATCATCGCTATTAAAGGCAGTTAAGCCAGTCCCATTTTTTAACGCGGTTAACTTCCAGCTACTCTTGCTCCAAATCAATTAGGCCGTCTTTAACACTTTCGGCCATGATATCGTACCTTATGCCCGAGATTTTGATAACCGGCGGATCGAGACTACGCTGGTCAAATTGATTCTGACACCGCCTTGCGGATTTAAGCTTACGTTTTTCATTTATTGTTGTTTGCGCCGCATCAGTTCACGAATGTAGTTCCCGGGAATGGCATACGTTATGCCGCTTGGATTGCTGAGCGCCGCCTCCTTTTTCCCTTTTACGAATACCATGTTAACAACTCCGTATACAAGCCCGGTTTCAGGGTCATAGAGAGGGCTCCCGCTGCTACCCGGGTAGGCGGTGCCATCAAGCTGAAATACCGCGTAAGCGGATTTTTGTAGCTGCCCGATCAATTTTGCATTGAGTTGCCTTGAATTGTGCGCAGGCAATACGATCGGCGTAATCGAGGAAACCATGGCGCGATGCGTGACGGGATAAAATCCCAGAATCATACCAATTGGAAATCCCGTGAAAATCAGAGTCTGCCCCTCCCGCACCTTGCTGGCGTCCCCGATCTCCATGGCCGGTAAAGCCGCGCCGCTGATTCTCAGCAAAGCCAGATCATGCTCCTTGTCAATGGTAACAATAGTCGCATCTCTGAGTTCCGGCTCTTTTCCTTTGCCGGTAATCACCGTGTACGACTCTTTATTCGCAATGTCCAGTACCTCAGGGACAACATGAGCACTCGTAATTACATGAAGGCCATCGTCCAGCACAAAACCGGTGCCCAGGATATTTACCGGTGGCGAACGTGTCCTTTGAACGGTTCCCACCCCAACAATCGACGGCTTGATTTGTTCGATAGTCTTGACAAGGTCGCCCGCCCAAAGCGGAGAAACAAACATTAACTCGAAAATTGCAAAACTTTTGATACAACCGAAGAAGAGGGACTGGAATACGCGCCAGGCAGTCATGGTTTTTTTATGCCCGTTTCCGCGTTCACTGCCATAATCTTCCCGAATCTATTTTTCCTGGGTGCGAGATCAAGACTACTTGCAACCTTCCATCTTGTAGATGAAATAACCGTCCTTGTTAATCGCATCGGCAACGTTATTGGGCGCACTCTGACTGTGGCAAAAGCTACATTCTTTGCTGGTCACTGTCGCATCGCCTTCACCGATTGAAGTCAGCCACTGCTTCGCATACTCGACCGCCTTCTTATCGTCCTTTACGGCTGTAAACACATCAAAATGCATAGTGTGGCCATCCTTAGCTTTGACATAAGTGTCATATACATGAATTTCCATAGCGGCTCCTTTAACGGTTACGGGTCTGGGAAGAAATGAGTTTCGCAATAATTTGATTGATTCAACACATAGACTATCATGGCCACGAAAAAAGTGGAATGCGGACGCTACGAACGAGGATCGTGGCATAACATCCTTTTTCGCTGACGGGGCGAGCCGGATCTCGGCACTGGTCGGGCGCCCGATAGCTCCAACTCCTCATATTTGTCACAAAACTGTGACAAAACCGCAATAAAACGGACATTTATTTGCACTATTCTTGGTTCAATTTCCATAAACAACCGAGAAGAGAGCGATTAATGAAATTATCCAAGCTTGCGGTAGCAATCGCTGCGATGTTAGGCGCGGGTGTGTCATCCGGAGCCTTTGCCATCGACTTGTATGTCGACACCAAAACCGAACAAATTTATGCGAAACCAGGGCTTGGCCGGGTTCATATCGGTTCTTTTGTGAAACAAGATGCGCCAGTTAAGGAGCCGGACAAGACAGTGGACAGTGCGGCAGATAAGACAATGGATATCGCCGCGAGCAAAACCGGGGCGGCCGAATCAACCCCAATCCGTAGAGATCGAGCAGCGGAGATCAGAGAGAGGATGGCAGGCGCGCGTCTTCCCAATGATGTCGCAATGCTCGATGAACGGGTCAAGGAAATCGAAAAAGTTCACATGAAGTTTGACGACCGTGGCCTACATTTTGAAACCAAGGACGGCAATTTCACATTTTCGGTGAATGGACGCATACAGGCCGCGTCGCAATACAACTTTATCAATGAGGTTGCGCCCGCTTTCGGAACCAACCTGCCTAATGAATTGGACAGTGGCATGAATATTCGCCGGGCGCGTCTTGGTGCCGAAGGTACTTTTTTAAAGATCTGGGATTATAAATTCGAGTACGATTTCAGCCGCGGCAATGGCTCGGCGGCATCCGGAATTACCGATGCTTTCGTGCGGCTGAACCATACCCCTGCGCTGTCTTATAAACTCGGTTCATTCAAGGAGCCGTTCAGTCTCGAAGAAGCCGCTAGTAACCGCTATCTCACGTTTATCGAACGGCATATGTCGGTCAACTCGTTCGTTGACAATCCCAATGTTTATAAAA
>JBKJYB010000104.1:0-2698 GCA_046716045.1 Nitrosospira sp. | reverse complement strand
TTGAAACAGAGCCTATGGGAGTGCCTCTGTCTGATTCGCGCTACGTTGTTCCAGCGACCCGATATCGACATTTCCTGGTATCGAAAACGACGATCCCAGCTTGAGCAACTGGCACATGCGCAGATAGGATTGTTCTCGTGAAATTGTCAATAAATTTATTCCGGACAGTAGTGGGTTCAGTCCGGAACACGCCGTTGCACTCGAAATTGAATCCGCCTTGTATTTATTTCCCCATGATCTATCTTTATTAGAGATCGTTTGGTGGTTTGTTGTCCACTACGACAGTGAGTCTGTTCCTCGTTCGTAAACACAGTAAGGAGGACTTCCCATGAGTCAAGCACCATTCGAATCAGCGTCCCCACAAACCAAGCGGAAGGCGCAGGCGATGGAGGACGCTATCCGCGCCCGTGATGATGCGCTCGCCGACCTCGATCCGGCTGCGGCCGCGGCGGGTCTATCAGCGCGGTTGATGTTGCCCGAGATAGCGGCCACCTTCGACGGACCTTCGGGCTCGGTCGTGCATATCCCCGTACACATCACTAAACGGGAGGGCGGCAGGGTCTCGCTGTTCAAGCTTGCACCCGGCGAGACCGTCACGGTGGGGATCTACGTCGTCGTCGGCCGCGCCTACGATAGGAAGGTGAGGCGTGCAAGCGGCACGGGCCCGCTCGCCAAGGGCGATCGCCTCGCCGAGCAGATCGTCGATGCCGAAGCCGCCGTCGTGCAGTCGCTCGTGTACGAGGTGAAGAGCATCGATATCAAGGCCGGCTCGGCCATCTTTTCGAACGTCCAAGCCGCCAGCTTGGAAACCGGCGACCTTGTGAACGGTTAAGATGGCTGGTGCTGGTTCTGCAACATGGGCAGCTCATGGTGGTGTGGTTTCCCTTGCTTGCCCGATCTTGACGAGCCGGGGCCGGTTTCAACATGACGAAGACGACACCCGCAATCGAACTTTTAGCAGAGGTTACCGTGGCCACAAATTACTACAGCTTCAACATGACGAAGATGAAACCCGCAACCGAACTGCTCGCCGAGCCCCGCAAAACCAAACCTCGACCGGTCGGCTTACGCCGGATGACGGTCTTGGCGCTGGCCTGTGTGCTGACCTTCGTGGGTCCGCGCCGGGAGGCAAGCGCGGACACTCCTGCGGTTGTCGTCGCGGCGGGTATCGCGGCGGAAGGCGCAGTGCTTGCGGCCGGGGTAGGGGCCTTGGGCGCGGTTGTCGCCGCAGGCGTCCTCGGCGCAGCGAATATAATAGCGGCGGGGATCAAGGCGAACGATGATAATCCCCCGCCCCCGCCGCCGCTGCCAGCCGGCGGCGGCAGCGTGTCGAGCGCCGGCGGTGGCGACGTGCTCAGTATCGGCGAGGCCGCCTTGCCAGCGTCCGTGCGGTCATTCATTGATCGCAACGTCACGCTGAGCGCGTCGAAAAAGAAGCTTCGGAATGGCGGGCGCGTCGCCGCCAAAGTCAACTATGCGTTCGACGGGGACGTAAAAAAGGCGGATCCCAAGGTCGGGGTCTTCAACCTGTCCGACGTGATCACCTTCCGACTCGACATCGCGAACGTGCAGAAGGCGGAGGATGTTCGGCTGGAGTTCCGGGTGGACAAGTTGGTGCTGTCGACCGAAGACGTCCCGCAGACCAAAGGTCACTCCCAGCTTCGGTTCACCGCCCGACAGGATGGACGCGAGATCTGGAGTTTCGTGACGCGAGTGGATCAGGGCACGATGCCGACGCTGAGGAGCGGACCACCGGAGCTACAGACGGCCAAGGTGCGCCTTGTGAAGGACCGCCTCACGATCGAAAACCTGGTGCTGCCGATCCCCTACACCGCGCCCGGCGCCAAGGCCTCGACCCGGGTCGAGGTAGACCTCGAATACGAAGGCGAGGGTGCCCGCATCTAGCCGACGGTGGCTGAACTTCATCAGCTTTCACTGAAAGGAGCTCTCCCCGAAGCCGGGGAGGGTGGGGTCAGGTCTCAATACTGTTCGGATAAATAACATCAGTTACGCTTTAGCCATTGTCCTCACGGGAGCGGAGATGGCACGAACCAAAGCAGTTCTGGGAGCTGGGACTCGGTTGAGTTACTACCTGAGCGCCAGTCTTCTGGCTCGGGTTTATCCGGCTGAGCATATTCACCAAATTCTCGATAAAGGGGGTGTAAGCCCGAACCGCCGAAAATTCCGGTGAGTCTTTGGCACAGGTCGCCAGTCATTATTCCAAGGCTAACTCGGCCACAATCAGGGTCAATTTTGGACTGGCGTCAACAGCGTCATGCGTCGAGCATCTTGTGATCATCCCGGTCCTACCACTCATTTGACAACTGAGATTTGACAACTGAGCGCTTCCACGGAGGACTTGTTCTGAAGTTCCCTGGCATGACATATCACGGGAATGTCACTGATAAACCCCTGGATCATGCGAGGGTTTTTTTGTTTTATGCTTTGACACATGGATGTAACCACCGGCAGCTATCATATGCTCCTCTGGCTACGCTGTGGAGCAGAACAAAAAAAGACGAATCGCATGACCATCTTCTCGATATGCCTTCGCTTCCGGTTATTTTCCATTGAACCATCCGCCAGTTAATTCGTCTGCACATGATACGGGCGAACTTCCCGGCTACCTGATATAATCCCGCCCTTTTGTTGTTCCGACCGAGGATTTCCGCATGTCACGACCCATTCGCAATATCGC
>JBKJYB010000103.1:0-7184 GCA_046716045.1 Nitrosospira sp. | reverse complement strand
CTCACGGTTATACTGTTTCCGCCAGGGCCGGATCATCGAACAAACGCGCGATCACAGTGTGTTGCAGAGTATGGTCGATGCTGGCTATCTGCAACCCAAGGAATTGCGTATTTCACCGAACCGCAGCAAATTGCTTGCCGCGCTCGGTAATGAGCAGCAATTCGAGATGGACATCAAATCCGTTGAGTTTCCGTTATTGCATGGTGATATTTTTCTGTTGTGCAGTGATGGGCTCTGGGAGTATGTGGAAGAGGAAGACATGGAGCGGACGCTAGGCGCCTCAACTTCCGCGCCGGAATGGTTGAAAGCGCTGGAGAGCCAGGTGCTTGCGCGTGGCCATGAAGGCCAGGACAATTATTCGGCAATCGCGGTGTGGTGCAGCGATCCTGATGAAACTACACGGTTTGACACAACACAGCGTGCGGAGACAATTTTATCTGATGAAATCCCGCTGTAGCGGCGTCATCTCAGGCGGAACGCAGTAACGTCGTCTCATGATTCGGAAAGCCGCGGCATCCTTGCGGGAATATTATTTTCGAGCATGGCAGCGAAATAATTCTCAGGAGGAAGACCGGAAAAGCAGCGCAATTGCGTCGTTCCCGCTTCGGCTGATACCGCCCACCAGAAACTCTTACCGGGGCTCGTGGTGGTGAGAAGGTCCTCCGCGGCGGTATCGAACAGATCAGCCAATGAGTTTTCCGTCGGCAGCGTAAGAGTCTTGGGGGTATGCTCTCCCGTCCACCAGGCCGCAAGTTCTTGCGCATTACTACGCTGGCCGCCTGGCTCCAATAGGGGAAATGGATTCTCGGACAGATTACGGTCGAGATCATCCGGCAGCGCATTGATGTTAAGCGTAGCTAGCGCAATCCGCTCCAGGGCGGCATACCAGGACTGACCGGAAAACACGGTTAACATCGACCCTGGGCGGGGATCGATCCGTAATGCAATCGTCAGTGGAAAATACCGTCCCACCTTATCAACACTCGGCATGAGCACACCAGCCCACATACTGCCCGTATCGCCACAGACCCCAGGCATGAGGGTAAAACGCCATATGGGTCCGGTGAGATAAGAATCGAGCCAGTGCACACCCAGTTCCGCGCGACTCGCGGCCATGGCATGCTGCAACCATGAATCCCAGGTATCGATGAAGCTGACGGGCAGGCGGCGTGAGATGAAGTCCCCGAGGCATGGGATCTTTCCATACCAGCCTGCGATAAGCGAGCCATCAGGGTCGCTACAACCGCTCCGGGCACTGGAATTGTTCGAGTTCATGTAAGCGGAAAGGGTTTTGCACGCTGCTGGTAAGGACCTCGAAGCGTGCTTTTCTTCCATCGATACTAAAGGTGATGACGAATTTCTCCGGTTGTGAAGCCGGACTGATTTGCACCCCGTCGAGCATGCGGAATAATGCCCACGGACCTTCAAATACCTGGCCCGATGCGCCGCTCGCACTGGCCGGAGAAATTTGCAGACGTACCTGGGAACTGCCTCGCGGACCCGGCCATTGCAGTTCCATGGGAACCTGCGGACCATGGCTGTACTTGACCAGTTGTCCGTCGACATCAAGAATGAACTGTGTAATTGATGCATCCATTTCAATTGGCTTGAAAACAAGTTTCATTCCCGCTGTGCGGGCGCCGCTCCGGAAAAATACGTCACGGATTATCTGTGCGCGGCGGAACTCTTGCAGGGCTCCCGAAGCATGACCCATGCTGGCGTCTCCGGCTTTGCGAAAACTCCATGGCCGTGTTGAGGTATCCACGTATTGTGTGAGATTTTTCTGAAAAAATTCATCCAGCAATCCGCCCGGCGCGAACAGCCGTGCGAAATCATCCTGGGTAACGTCGCGTGCGCTATTCTTCGCAAATGGATAGCGATCATTGATTGCCTTGTTGCAGAAATCACTGATCGTTGCTTTGAGGGATTGATTCAGGTTGGCGCGCGTCTCCCCCAGTGCCTGGCTGATGCCACCCGTGGAAAGGTTGACAAGCATTGACCGTATGGGCTCCGGCATGCGGCCGGCATCCGCCTTTATTTTAGCCGGTACATCGCTCGGTGGCGGTGCGCCGCCACCTTTGACCGCCGCCTCAGTTGCGGTGAGCAGTATATACAGTTCATTGATTTGGGGCGGTATCGCGTCGATTGGCGCTGGCTGACCAGGGGCGGCGGGACGCACCATGCTGCGCAATTCCCTGAAGCGAACATCGACGATACGCTCGGGCCTCGATTCAAACGCCGCTACGGGTGTTTTCTTGCCGGTTTTCCCAATGAACATTTCCAGCTTGTCCCGGGCAGTTTTCACCTTATCCGCCGCCTTGTCAGCCACAGTCTTGTCGGCCTCGTCGACATCAATGAGCGTCACTTCTTTCACGATGGCGCGCATGAGTAATGTCAGGGGCGAGTCGGCTGCGGAAAGCAGCCGCGCCGACTGGATACTTTTCTGTAAACTATCGGAACGAAGCAGCCCGATATCGTCAATAAATGCTGACCATATCAGTGCATAGTCTTCGAGATATAACCGACGCACCTCATCCATCAGGCGTGCTTGCGCCTGGGGATTCGTCCACCTGTTGCGATCTTTTTCCTTGAGATCAAGCACCCATACTTCTTCATCAGCCAGTTGCCCAGTTACTTCCTTTGCGGCTTGGGAAAAAACCTTATAGTAACCATCGTAGCTGAACAGACCCGGCACGCCTTTGGTAAGGGGTTGCCCGCTAATCCTGGAGAAAACCAGCGGCGCGGACGGACCGGCGGCCCTTACAATGGTGAACTCGGGTATTTCAGCGCCAACGCCTTGTTGTTTAAGCCGGTTATAACTGCGTTGTGCGATGGGTGTTTGCGCAACGGTGTGCCGCACGTTGGCAATCAATTGCTCATTGAGGGGGATAGGCGATGATAGTGGGCCACGAGACAAGAGATTATCCAGATGAGATTCAAGTTCGTCGCGTTGCTCAATGGTAATCTCCCGTGGAAGACTGACTTCCCAATCCGCGGTGATAAAAGCCTTCAATGCCACAGGATCGAAGTGCTCGGGGTTGCTCAGCATGAGATAAGCTTTGAGCCCTTCATATAACAGGTCCAGGTTTGCACGACCGCCGCCGTATAGCAGGCGTTCGATACGTAGCACAAGCTGCGGCAGAAATGCATCGTGCAGTAAACGCTGGTAGGTATTGTTCGATGCGGCCGCCAGCTTGTCGCCTTGATAAAGGCCGAAGCCCATGGATAACGGTACGGTGTCATTGTCACCAGGAGAAGCGCTGCCTAAATCCTGTACGGATTCGAGAACTGGCAGCAAGCTGACGATATCCATGCTTTGCAGGACAGGCAACTCCTCGACCTGTTGAAAGATCGCAGGTATTTTTTCCCGTGCCTCGGCAAGATAGGCTTTGTTGCGTGAATAACTGACGGTCCATGCGGTTATGGCGCCGAGGGTAATCAGCCCAGCGGCGGCGAACGCTCCCCATTGTAACCAGGCTCGCCGGCGTTCCCAGCGCAGATTTGTGCCGGCGAGCCCCGCTTCGGAGAAAATCACGTCCTTTACCAGTTTTGTAAGGAAGAAACTCTTGCCACTTGGCTTATTAGGAGCGAGCAGCTTGCGGTCGAGGTGTAGCGCCCGGGCAAGGGTACCCATTACACGATCGATCGGATTACCTTCCTGCGTTCCACTGGTGAAGTAAAAGCCCCGCAATAGCGGTTGCTGTTCGAAACGGGAGGGTGAAAATACCTGGTTCAAAAAATCGCCAAGTACTTCCTTGAGGCTGCTGAATTGCTGCGGGAAGGCGTAGAGCAATGCACGCTTTTGCGTATCCCTTTCCTGCTGCAAGCGGTCGATTAGCCGATCATTAAGGCGCTGCTCCAACGCGGAGAACTCGGCACTGAAATGGGTCAGCGGTAAAGTATCCTGTTTTTCGGTAAGCGGAAATGTTGCGCCCCAAACCTGAGTCCTTTCCTCCTTACCGTATTCGCCGAAGAATTCCATGAAACCGGCAAGTAGATCAGCCTTGGTGACGAGTACATAAAGCGGAAAACGAATATTGAGCTCCGAGTGCAGTTCCTGAATGCGTTTGCGTATCGCGGTTGCTTGTGCTTCTCGCTGCGCCGCGGTCTGTTGTAGCAGATCGGTCACGCTGACTGTAACGATGACGCCGTTAATCGGCCGCCGGGGACGGTATTTTTTCAAGAGTTGCAGAAAACCCGTCCACGCCGCACTATCGGCTTCCCGGTTGCTCTCCTGAGTTGTATAACGCCCGGCTGTATCAAGGAGCACAGCCTCGTTGGTGAACCACCAATCACAGTTGCGCGTGCCGCCGATACCTCGAATGACTTCCTGGCCAAAGCGCTCCGCAAACGGAAACTGGAGTCCCGAATTAACGAGCGCTGTGGTCTTCCCCGACCCCGGCGGACCGATGAAAATATACCAGGGGAGTTCGTAAACGTATTGCTGGCGGGTCAGCAGCGCGAGCAGCGGTTTTTTGGGTTGACCACCGAGATTGGCCTGTTTCAGCACCGTCACGGCTTCCTCGAAACGCTTGCGCAATACCGCCACTTCTTCAGCACCCGCGCTATCGCCTGGTTGTGGCGGAGGGGAGGGATGCCGCAAGAGGCCATCCATCAGCCGCGCATTCAATGTCTTCGCCTTGATGACTCTCCATGCGTATTTCCCGGCGTAGAGAATAATGACAAGTGGAATAATAAACAGCCGCGCCGCACTGGATTCGAGCGGGTGATATTCCGCGATCGCGATTAACGGCCCGACGAACCAAATCAGCAGGCCGGCCGCAATCAGACCAACGAATGCCAGGGTCCAGTGATTGAATAAAAGTTTAAAAACCCTTTTCATCCCCTTTTACCTTTATTCTGGAAGCGCAGCTCCGCGCAGTTGCTATTGCTATTTGCCGGTACGAGGGACATACAGTGTGATCTCCACCCGGCGATTGCGCGCGCGATCCGCGGGCGCGCTATTCGGCGCTACAGGTTCGGCATCGGCACGGCCTTCCGCAGTCAGGCGGCTTGCCAAGGTTCCTTTTTCGGTGAGAAACTGCATTACGGAACGGGCACGGTCTTGCGAAAGATGCCAATTGGAAGGAAATCGTAACGATCGTATCGGTTGATTGTCGGTATGACCGGTAACTCTGACCTGCCCCGGCACGGCGTTAAGCGCGCTTGCGATGCGTGCCAGAATTGGTAAAAAGCGCTCAGAAATTGTCGCGTTGCCTGGGGCGAACAACCCATCGCCCCGGAGGGTAACTACACTGCGCCCCTCTTCATCACGCACAGCCACCAGTCCTTCCTGAATTTCTTTTGCGAGAAATTCCGCAAGCCGGGGTTCCGCCGCCGGTAACGGTATGGGCTCGGGGACAGGGTACTTGACGCGGATGGACTGTATCTGGTTAAAAATAGGGTCGGAGGCATTGTTGAGCTGGAAACTGAACCACAAGTAAGTGGTCAGCATAATGAGTCCGCATACAGCCGCCAAAACCCATAAAGGCAGGAGTACAAGAATTTTTGCGCGCTTGATGAGCGTGGCATGCCAATGGGGTGACAGATCACGCTCATATTCGCCCCGCTCTTTACTCAGCAACTGCGCGAGGCGTTCGCGTAATGCGTCGAGATGGGCCTTGCCGTTTTCGATAACGCGATAGCGGCCCTCGAAACCCAGAGCAAGACACATGTACATGAACTCCAGGAGATCACGGTTGGCCTTGGGGTTCTCAGCCAGTTTCGAGAGCAGCTGAAAAAATTTCTCGCCACCCCATGCCTCGCTGTGGAACATGACAAGCAGGCTTTGTTCGGCCCATATGCCACTGCCCCAAGGTGTCGATGCGGCGGTTTCATCCAGTAGTGTACAAAGCGCGTAGCGGGCCGCGATCACTTTTTCGGGCGCCAACCCGGCGTCTCTGGCACGAATTTCGAACGCCTTGATATTCTGCGCAATATAATTGCGCAGACCTGATGGGTCCGCATGCTGCAAAGTAGCGCGTAACCGCGGCACGATATTCAGCAAGGAATTGGCGGCGGCAATTAATGGATTCAGTCCCGCAACCGCCGTTATTTCGTCTATTTCCCCGGCTGTTCCTGTCGAGCCGGCTGTTTGCCAGATACCTGTGGATTGGCCTGGCGAAACGGTACGCCCTCCGGGCGACGGCATTATTACCGTTTTGTCCGAATCCAAAGATGAAAACGGGTCATCCTGGCTCATAGTGTGCATCCGTAAATATATTTGTGACGCATGTACAGAATACAGAATAGGATTTTTAAGAGACCAATATTATTTAAAGTTATTCACCGTCTTATGGCCCAGAATTCAAGTTCAAGCCCGGGGAACTCCCCGGCGACATGCATAGCCAGACCGCCAGAGCGTTCCAGTTGCTTCCATATTTCACCTCCCCGTTCGAGCTCGAAGTAGCTGAATCCCGCGTGGAAGGGTATCTGCCGCGGGGCAACCGGCAAAGAGTTGAGGGGAATGCCAGGCAAAGCCAGATTAACGAGATCTCGAATGTGCTCGACAGACCCGATTTTAACCTGCGCGGGAAAGCGCGTCCGCAGCGCCTCCACGGGCAGCTGGGCATTGACCGCAAGAACGAAGTGTGCGGTTTTAAGCAGCTCCTGATCAGGAATTACCGCGACCCGTATGCCATATTTGCGATCCTGCAGCTCGATTGAAATTGCGTTTTGCTCCAGCACTAGGCTTAATGAACGGCGTAAATCGGTTATGAGTGGCATGAAACAGTGCGCCAGTGCGTCATGTTGATATTCCGGATACGCTGGCGGCCGGCGATTACCATGGGTGAATGTTGCCAGGTCCCCGGCGAGGCCAAGACATGCACTGAACAAGCGTTCGGGGTGCAGCTGCCGGTGGGTTGAAAAGTGTGCAAACAGGGGTTCGTAGCGATTAACAGCCTGCAGCATAAGGAAATCGGCGACTTCCGCGACTCCGCCACGGCCTGGTTGAGCAACCCGTGAGGCAAGCGTTTCGCCGCGCTGGTGAAGCAGGCCATGTAATTCGCTTACGTATCCCGTCAGGGTGACGTCACTGCCCACGTGCAACGTGGGCGGAATGAATGCCTTCTGCAAGACCAGTTGATTGTCAGCACGCCGTTCTGTAATTTGCACCACATCCAGCGTTGTGTAGGCATCGGTTACATCACACTTGCGCATAACCCGCAAGCGAAGCTGCCCAA
>JBKJYB010000102.1:0-4409 GCA_046716045.1 Nitrosospira sp. | reverse complement strand
ATAGTGAAGAGTACGTACGCACAGATCAAACTCTGGCGTGGGTTCTCAAGCAAATCGTTTTGGTGCCGATTTGAAATCAACACGCTCATATTCGAGTAGTGGTAGGTGGGGTTAGCACAGCGTAACCCGACGAAAGGTTTCAGACGAGCCTGGCAGCCTATCGGACGTAAAGGAAATCGGCTGCAAGAGCATCTGGCCGGTTTATATTTTGCCGTTTTTTCAGCCGATAAGAACAACTATTAGCCTTCAAAATCGTCAAAATCTATTCTCACCCAGTCACTTTTTCGCTTCGATTCTTTAAGCCCAGCAGGCTTTTTACTACCAGTCCTCTGTAGCAGTAAGACTGCATGCCGCTCATCGGAACATGCGGAATCGCTGTTTTTTTGCTATCAGCCAAGGAATTTTTCCCGAGTCTCATGTGCGCCCGGTGCCGCATCGGTCACGATATTCGCGGGTCTCGATCAGCTACCGGCTGGTGCATTGAGTTGTCGCTCAATGAGAGCTATGGGAGAATGCGGCTTGCGCAACACGAATCGTGCGAAAAAATGCTGGCTTCCGCGAATTTTGAGAATATTTGATAGCTTAGGCTACCCTTACGAAAGGAAGAAGTTGTGACTGTCATTCGTCTGCCGGATGGTTCGGAACGCAGCTATGAGCAGCCGGTGACGGTAGGCGAAGTTGCGGCGTCGATAGGTGCGGGACTGGCTCGCGCCGCGTTGGCGGGAAAAGTGAATGGTAAGTTGATGGACACATCCAGCCGCATCGAGACCGATAGTGATCTGGCGATTGTTACCGAGAAAGATCCGGAAGGGTTGGAAATCATTCGTCACTCGAGCGCGCATCTGCTGGCACATGCAGTGAAAGAATTATTTCCGGAAGCCCAGGTCACTATCGGCCCGGTGATCGAAGATGGTTTTTATTACGATTTTTCCTATAAGCGTCCGTTTACGCCGGAAGACTTGGTGGCGATAGAGAAGCGCATGGCGGAAATCAGCGCGCGTAACCTGAAAGTGGAGCGCAAAGTGTGGGAGCGCTCCGAAGCCATCAATTTTTTCAAGAGTCAGGGCGAGCACTACAAGGCGCAGATTATTGAAGCCATCCCTGGTGACGAGGATGTTTCACTCTATTCCCAGGGAAATTTTACCGATTTGTGCCGCGGACCGCATGTGCCAACTACTTCAAGGCTCAAGGTATTCAAGTTGATGAAGTTGGCCGGCGCTTATTGGCGTGGTGATTCGCACAATGAAATGCTGCAGCGGATTTATGGCACCGCCTGGACGAGAAAAGAGGACCAGGACGCCTATCTGCACCGTCTTGAGGAGGCGGAAAAACGCGATCACCGCAAGCTCGGCAAGCAGCTGGATTTATTTCATATTCAGGAAGAAGCGCCGGGTATGGTGTTCTGGCATCCCAAAGGCTGGATCATCTGGCAACAGGTAGAGCAGTACATGCGGCAAATATTTCGCGATAATGACTACCTGGAAATCCGTACGCCATCGGTGCTGGACAAAGGGCTGTGGGAGCGTTCCGGGCATTGGGAAAATTTTCGCGAGAACATGTTCATTACACATTCGGAAGAGCGGGCTTTTGCCGTCAAGCCAATGAACTGTCCCGGTCACGTTCAAGTATTCAAGCAGGGATTAAAAAGTTACCGTGACTTGCCTTTGCGGCTGGCGGAATTTGGTTCGTGTCATCGAAATGAGCCATCGGGTGCTCTGCATGGTATCATGCGAGTACGCGCATTTACCCAGGACGATGCGCACATTTTTTGTACCGAATCTCAGGTGCAGGGTGAAGCCGTAAGATTTATTGATCTGTTGCAAAAAGTTTATACCGATTTCGGATTTAACGAGATCCTGGTAAAACTTTCGACCCGCCCGAAAAAGCGTGTCGGCTCGGAAGAACAATGGGATAAAGCGGAAGCCGCACTGCGGTCGGCAATGAGCCATAAAAAGCTCAATTGGGATTTGCAGCCTGGAGAAGGCGCCTTCTATGGACCAAAAATCGAATTCTCCCTTAAGGACAGCATCGGCCGTGTGTGGCAGTGCGGTACGTTGCAAATGGATTTTTCCATGCCGGAGCGGTTAGGGGCCGAATACGTGGCCGAGGACAATTCCCGTCGTGTGCCGGTGATGCTCCACCGGGCGATTCTTGGGTCATTGGAACGCTTCATCGGCATTATCATCGAAAATCACGCGGGAGCACTTCCCTTGTGGCTTTCGCCGGATCAGGCGGTAGTGCTGAATATATCCGATGGACAAGCGGATTACGCCCGGAAAGTAACCGGTGAACTCAAGTACAATGGCATCCGTGCATATGCGGACTTGAGAAATGAGAAAATAACTTATAAAATACGGGAGCATAGTTTACGAAAACTGCCCTATCAGATTATAGTGGGCGACAAGGAAGTGGCAGCGCAAATGGTTTCCGTGCGAACCCGTGAGGGCTCCAATCTCGGCCAGATGTCTTTGCAGGCGTTGATTGAGCGGCTGAAAGAGGAAGCATCCGTAAGGGCCAGTGCGGCCTGATTTATTAACAGACTTGGGGAACTACTATAGTTCAGGAAAAAGCAGCGCGTATCAATCTGGAGATTAATGCGCCGGAAGTGCGCTTGATTGGTGTGGAGGGAGAGCAGATAGGCGTAGTCTCTCTGGCGGTCGCCAATAGTATGGCGGAGGAAGCCGAGGTGGATTTGGTGGAAATCGCGCCTACTGCCCAGCCACCGGTGTGCCGCTTGATGGATTATGGCAAGTTTCGTTATCAGGAAAGCAAGAAAAAACACGAAGCCAAGCTCAAACAAAAACAAGTCCAGATAAAGGAAGTCAAGTTCCGGCCCAACACCGATGACGGCGATTACAATATCAAGCTGCGCAATCTGATCAGTTTCCTGGAAGAGGGTGACAAAGCTAAAATCACGCTGCGCTTTCGCGGCCGTGAAATGGCGCATCAGGAATTTGGCGTGCGCTTGCTGGAGCGGATAAGAGATGATCTGGAGCCGCATGCGGTGGTGGAGCAGTTTCCCAGAATGGAAGGGCGGCAGATGGTAATGGTGTTGTCTCCCCGGAAGAAGGAAATAAAAGTAGCCAAGCCGAAGGAAGCCAAGCCGCAAGCGGTGACGGAGACTGATGGTGCTACACCCGCCATAGATTCGGACTCGGTGTCACCATAGCGGTGACGCCGGGAACCTGGAAAGTGACGTTAGGCATGTATGTCGAGCCATATGTCGATAGCAGCAAACCAGGCACAGGGGTGTTGTGCCGGTGAAAAACAAGTGATTCCCGGGTCTTGAAAGTGTTCCAATAGGAAACACCCGGCGTCATATTAAAACAGGAGTCGTGTCATGCCAAAGATGAAAACCAAGAGTGGTGCGGCAAAGCGCTTTAAAGTGCGAGCTGGCGGCAGCATCAAACGTTCACAGGCATTCAAGCGCCACATACTTACCAAGAAAACCACGAAGAGCAAGCGCCAATTGCGTGGTACCACCGCCGTTCATTGCAGCGATGTGGCGTCGGTGCGCGCCATGATGCCCTACGCCTAAGGAGAGACTGCCATGTCAAGAGTAAAACGTGGTGTAACGGCTCACGCCCGTCATAAGAAAGTATTGGATCTTGCGAAGGGTTATCGCGGGCGCCGCAAAAACGTCTATCGCGTAGCCAAGGAAGCGGTGATGAAAGCGGGACAATATGCGTACCGTGATCGTCGTCAGAAGAAGCGCGAGTTTCGCGCCTTGTGGATCGCTCGTATCAATGCCGCTGCGCGCGAATGTGGTTTATCCTACAGCGTATTCATGAACGGTTTGAAGAAAGCCGCGATTGAAGTGGATCGCAAAGTGTTGGCTGATATCGCCGTATTTGATAAGCCGGCTTTCGTGAAAATAGTTGAACAAGCCAAGGCCAGTCTGGCCATATAGCCGGTAGTAGCGAGAACCGCGAGGAGGCTAAAGGCAGAGACGCCTTGCCTCCTTTTTTCTTGTGGAGACTGAGCCCCCTATTGCGTTCCCTCATGAATAATCTGGATTCCCTCCTTAATGAAGCCATTAGTCTGTTCAATGGCATCGACGATGCCGTTGAACTGGAGCAGGCCAAGGCATGCTATCTCGGCCGAAACGGCAGGCTAACCGAACTGCTGAAGGGATTGGGCAAGCTAGCGCCGGAAGAACGGCCCGCAATGGGTAGCCGCATCAACCAGGCGAAGGAAGCGCTGGAAGCGACGCTTAAGGTCCGTCGTGATGCGATACAGGAAAGAAAGTTGGCGGCGCAGTTGATCGGCGAGGCATTGGATGTGACGCTCCCCGGACGAGGTTTGGGAATGGGCGGTTAGCATCCGATAACACTTACGCTGGAGCGCATCCAGTCGTAGTTTCGTTCGAATGGATTTGCCGTGGCGTCGGGCCCTGAAAAAGAAACCGA
>JBKJYB010000101.1:0-2646 GCA_046716045.1 Nitrosospira sp. | reverse complement strand
CAGATTCCCCGAGGCGGAACCTTGTACCGATCGAACTGCTCCGTGACGAACTCATAAAAATTCTCATCGCAGATGGACGCGCAGGAAAGATTAATAGCGCATGTGCCAAGAGAGCTATCCGGCGGATGACGCCCCTCGTATTGCGCGAAGGCAATAGCCACTACCCAGCGATCGAGTTGCGGCATCAGGCCATAACGCTCGGCCGCCGGAATAAAGGCCATGGGGGGTATCAGCGTTCCATCTTCCTCCTTCATGCGTAAAAGCAATTCATAGTGCTCACCACCCTCAGCACCGTTCATCAGCGGCAATATTTTCTGCGAATACAGCACAAAACGATCCTCTTTCAGGGCCTTCTGTATGCGCCCCACCCATCCCATCTCACCATGGCGTTGCGCGAGCCCCGTGTCTTCTGCCGTGTAGAGCTGTACCCGATTGCGCCCCTTGTCCTTGGCAAGATAACAAGCTGCATCCGCCATGCGTAGAATATCCGCGAGTGTTTCTCCCCCATCGCTGAAGGTGACCAGTCCGATACTTAAGCCGATCTGAAATCTCCGGTCTTTCCAGACAAAATGAAACTCGTGCACCGTCTGTCGCAGCAGATCCGCCACGCGCAGGGCTGGTCCCGTCGGGCAACTTTCCAGCAATACGCCAAATTCATCCCCTCCCAGCCGGCCAAGGGTATCGTGTGTACGAAGGCGGGCTTGCAGTACGCTCGTCAGTTGCTTTAATAACTCGTCCCCGGCCATGTGGCCGCAGGTATCGTTCACGATCTTGAATTGATCAAGATCGAGATACAGCAACGTATGCTGCTTGGCGTCCTGTTTGCCCGTCTCGAGCGCGTACTCCAGGCGCCGTTCGAATTCGCGCCGGTTAATAAGGCCAGTCAACGCATCATGGGAGGCCTGATAGGTCATCTCCATCGCCATTTTTTTTGCATGGCTCACGTCATGGAATACCAGCACGGCGCCTAGGATATCGCCCTGTTGATCCCGTATCGGCGCAACCGAATCTTCAATAGGAAAAGGCTTGCCCCCGCGTTGTATCAAAACCGTATCCACAGCCAGGCCCACGGACCGATCTCCCTGAAGAACCCGCTCAACCGGATTGGGAGCAGGTTCACGGGTTGTTGCATTGATGATATGAAGCACCTCGGGCAGGGAAAGACCGCTCGCTTCCTTTGAGCTCCAACCGGTCATGGTTTCCGCGACAGGATTCAGATAAGTCACTTTACCGGACTTATCCGTTGTGATCACGGCATCACCGATGCAGCTCAGCGTAACGCGCAAGCGCTCCTTCTCTTCAAAAAGCGCCTTTTCGATACGCTGGCCTTCCGTAATGTCACGACGCAGCTCTGTTTGTATTCCCTCGGAATGGGCTAAAAGCGCACTTGTTTCATCCGCTACCTTATGCGCCACTGCCAACACGTCCTGCGTATTAGATAAAATATTCTGTGAGGCGGACAGCTTCTTCCCCGTTTCCTTTAATTCGCTACTAAGCTTTTTGCGGTCATCCATTTCCTGCTCCAAAACCTCATTGACTTCATGAAGCTCGTCGGCGCACTCTTGCACTTTATCTTCTACGTTTTCGCTTCGGGCCAGCGTTTTTTCCACCTCTCGCAATGTCCTGCCGGCCGCCATCTCCTTCTTTACCGTGTCGTTGACAGTAGAAAGCTCAACGGCACAATCCTCCACCTTTTCCTTCACGTTCTGGTTTTTTTCCAGTGCTTTTTCCAATAAAGGAAAGGTGTCAGCCGGGGTCAGCCGTAAATCGTCATCTGAGGTCATTAGTGAATCTCTTATACGAATTTAGAACTTGTTTGTAACGGATCAAGGGGAGCCAGAAGTTTTTTTTGATCGTCGATTTCCAGCTACTCCGACGCCAAATTGCTACAGCGCTTCGCAAAGTATACGAAGAGAAAAAAGGATAAATATGACAAGGAGAGGGTGACATCGGAGTTTAATTGCAGCCATAGAGCCTCAGGCATTGAGACGTTGCTCATGGGGGTAAGCCTTACACGCCGAATACCTAATCGGTTGATTGAGTATAGTTGCTTTTGAATAGCGTTTCACATGTGGAACCGATCTGGTGTGGCAAGCAAAACATAACTTTTGTCGGTACCAACCAGACCTCAACTAATAACAGAAGAAAGGTGCCATTACATCATGCGGTATCGTTTCTGCGTAGCTGTAAGATTTTACAGGTATAAAACGGGTGCGCGAAGCTCAGGAGTGGAAACCGAGAGCGGCCATTACCGTTGCGAAGTTCTAGCGCACCTGGGCGCCTGTTGTCGTGACCCAGTTGCTGGAATCTCTGACATAACATTAAGGCTGCCGAAGATTACCAAAGACGCTCTTCATTCTGAAATACATTGACGATCTTGAATTCCGGCAGGCGATCGAGAAGCAGCTCAACAAGATCGAGGGCTCAAACAAGTTCTCCAAGGCCGTGTCCGTCGGCCACAGCCATGAATTCATTCAAAGCGAGAAGGAAGACCAGGAGATCGCCGAGGCCTGTCGGCAGATGATCAAAAATGCCATCGTATGCTGGAACTACCTGTTTCTGTCTCGGGAGCTGTCCACCGAGAAAATTGAGGAGCGCCGGGCGCAGTTGATCGAAGCGATTCGCCATGGCTCGGTCGCCACCTGG
>JBKJYB010000100.1:0-3981 GCA_046716045.1 Nitrosospira sp. | reverse complement strand
ACCGTCTGCAGGACAACCCATGGATTATGCGTCAGATCCCACAGCGCCGGGTCCATCTGTGCCCACAGGTGATCCGCGCTGTGATCCCACGATGTCCGCATATCCAGAGCCAGCTCGGCCAGCGAATCGTATCCCTCGACATCGCTGGTGGACTGAAGCCTGTAAAGCGGTTTGCGATCTGATGTCTGGTCAGCCAACTCTTGATCCTCCCATTCTTTCAGGACGGAATCTCACGCACCTGAGATATGGTTACCAATTGCATGGCCTCAGTCAAGGACTATTCAGAGATTGCTCCAGGGACCGGGTTGTAATCCCGATTTATCTTGTCACCCCCCTGTTTTCGCCTCTGTTATGTTCGGAAGCGAACGGAAGGCCGGGGGCAAAGCGGTACATAGTAAATAAAATGCACGGCATGAGTGAATAAGATAGCCACGATTGCCCGCGTTCGCCCTACGGGCGACAGTCGTTGCTGCCATTATCGTCAGTGGTGGGTCATTCTGGCGATGGGAGGGGCGGCGGCAGGACACTCGGCTGAGGGCTCAAACTGATTGAACCGGTTTTTGAGCTGTACGATTGAACGGATCTTTAATTTATAAAAAGGGGGGACTGAAATGATTGCACAACCAATCGATATGCCCGTGGATATGCGCAGCGCGGCGCATACGCCATTCGATGCGCCCGTTTTCCGGTTGGCGGTGGCGAATGAGATCGTGCCACGCTTTGAATTCCGGATCTTCGGACAAAGTTTCATTACGGTTGAACAACGTATCCGCAAGGTGGCCCCTTGCGAATCGATTATTGAAAGCAGGGAAATTTATATTCTCGATAGCGAAAACAGTGACCGCAATGTCAAAATTCGTGAGGGCAAACTGGAGTTCAAACGCCTGATTGACCGTACCAATGGATTGGAACGCTGGAAACCCGCGGGATCATTGGAATTTCCCATCGAACGCGCGGCCATTCCCGACAGACTGTTTCCGATTGCCGCGCTGGAGCGAACCATCCCCTTTCCCGCCTCATTGACTGAAAGGGTGACCGAAAGAGAATTTCTTCATCATATCGCCCAAGGCAGCCTATGCGGTCCCCGCCTTTATCGCGCCAACCTGTTCAAGCGCCGCTTCCGTTTCACCTTGCAGGACTGCCCGGTGGAGATAGACCGGATACTGGTCAACGATGCAGCTATCGAATCCATTGCTATCGAATCCCAGTGCGCGGAGCAGGTTCTCGCCGTGCGATCGGCTTTGGGGCTGGAACAATTTGAAAACCTCGCCTACCCTTTTGCTATCTCCCGTATCCTGGGAATCCGGCCCTTGCCGAATGCCCAGGACTATGAATCCTGAAACCGATAGTTGACCGCTCATTTTTCGGTTTAACGCTATGACCTACAAAGACGTTTTTTGCATCAGGGCTGATTCAGGATGAATAAAGAAATCGAGCGCAAGTTTCTCGTTGAAGACAAAAACGCTGATAGCTGGCGCAACGCAATATACAGCGAGATTCGCCAAGGCTACCTGAGTGTCGACAAACAACGCACGGTGCGCGTGCGTATTGCGGGGAGTGCCGCCTACCTCACCATCAAAGGCATCACCGAAGGCATTACGCGCGCCGAATACGAATACCCGATTCCCGTTGCCCACGCCGGGGAGATGCTGGATAGTTTGTGCCTGCGGCCCCAGATCGAAAAGCGGAGGCATCGCATCGAATATGGTGGACTCATCTGGGAAGTCGATGAATTTTACGGCGATAACGCCGGCCTGATAGTGGCCGAGGTCGAACTGAAAAGCCCGCAGCAACTATTTGACAAACCACCCTGGGCCGGTGAGGAAGTAACGGACGATCCCCGCTACTACAACGCCAATCTGGTAAATCACCCCTATTCAAAGTGGCAAACCTGATGAGATGGAAAAACTGACCCTGGCCACCTACAACATTCACGCTTGTGTCGGCGCGGACGGCCGCTTCGAGCCTGAACGCACCGTGCAGGTGCTGCGGGAGTTGAATGCGGATGTCGTGGCGCTGCAGGAAGTGGAGCGCCATGACGTTGACGGCCACGACCTGCTCGATTATCTGGCCGCAAAAATCGGGTTGACGGCCATTGCCGGCCCTGCTCTGTTGCGCAGAACCCGGCACTATGGCAACGCGATATTAACAAGGCTTCCCGTCCTCACGGTGAACCGGGTTGACCTGACCTTGCCCGGACATGAAACGCGCGGGGCGCTCGATATCACCCTTGATGGAAACGGGCGGCGCGTGCAAGTAGTGGCCACCCACCTTGGGCTTATGCCCTGGGAGCGCCGTCAGCAGGTTCGCGAACTGCTTAAACTCTTTAAAATTGGTTCCGCGAATATTTATGTATTGATGGGTGATCTAAATGAATGGTTCCTCTGGGGACGGCCCCTGCGCTGGCTGCACGCACACTTCAAGCGTCCTCCCCACTGCGCGACCTTTCCCGCGCGCTGGCCTTTCATGGCGCCTGATCGCCTTTGGGTACACCCGCTCAAGCGGCTCACAAGAGTGGAAGTTCATGCCACCAACCTTGCGCGGATGGCATCCGACCATCTGCCGTTGAAAGGCATTATCGAAATATAAGTGGCAGGATGTCGATATCCGGCTTCTTGTTCTTTACCTCTCCTACGCGTGGTCTCATTACCTGCTTTATCACGGGAAATGCGCTATGTCTCCCGAGCCATACCCCCTCCTTTTAGGTCGAACAGCCTATGCCAATAAACCCTCGTGAAGCATGTTCTGTCATGTCGGGAGGTTATATTTTTTCCGTACCGCAAAGCCACACTCGTCGCAAGCCGGGGCCGGAAAGTCCAGGATTTACGCGATTCCATGAAGAAATACGTAAACGGCCGGACTGCCAGTACATCAGTGAAACTCTATATCTCAATTTCTTGGAGTCCCTACCAATGTTTAAGCAGAAAAAACTAAGCATCCTTGTTTCAGGCGCACTCATGGTCATGGCGGGAGCAACGCAAGCTATCGCCGCAGATACCCGCTTCGACAATTTCACCCCGCTGCCCGGCAGTGTTGCCGCTGGTTTTCTCCCCGAAAACGCTCCATTCCAGTTGTCTTCACCCGGTTTCTCGCAAATCCGGATTGCCGATCGCACCACTCAGCTCGGCCTTGGCGAAGCCAACTCCGGTAACTGGGACATGATCACCGCCAACGAGACCGGCCCTAATGCCGGCCGCTACTTGTTCAGTCCCTTTGAAACTTCCACAGCCGGAGTGCAGCGCACCGATTTGACGACGGGCCTGACCAAAACCATCGTTCAGCCCGGCGCACAAGGCTTTGTCGCCGGTGACGCCTCACGCTGGACGCCTTGGGGCGGTTACCTGACCGCTGAAGAATCCTGGGGTGCCGGTAGCACCAAAGGCCGCCTGTTCGAATTGACCAACCCGATAACCGCCACCGGCACGAGCGACTCCAATTTCGTGAATCGCTCGATCCTGCCCCACGTATCGCATGAAGGTCTGACCTTCGACAAAGACCACAGCCTATACTTCATCGACGAGTTTAATGGCGGCAGCATTTACAAATACGTCTCCGCCAATCCTGGTGTAACCAGCGGCGATGACTACTTCTCGGCGGGCCAGACCTTCGCCATGCTGGTCAATGGCGGCGGTAACGCCAATGCGGTGGGTTCCTTCACCTGGGCGCCGATAACCAATGCCATCGGAGGCGCGATTGCGGGCGTGTCTGTTCTGAACGCGAATGGCAGTATTGATGGCCGGTTGACGGCCAACGCCGTACAAGGAACCGACTACCAGCGTCCCGAGGATATGGAGATCAAAACCCTGGCCAACGGCGATGAAATGGTATTCGTGACCACCACAACCACACAAGAAGTGTACTCCATCAATCTCGGCTCCAATGAGGTGAAACTCTTCGCAAGCCGCGACACGCTCGATCAGGCTACCGGCCTGGCGGTGGGCACCTCGCTGACCAGTCCAGACAATCTGGGAGTCGATGCCG
>JBKJYB010000099.1:0-4847 GCA_046716045.1 Nitrosospira sp. | reverse complement strand
TATATCTCGACTATAATGCGGTGAGTAATTAAAAATTAAGTTTAAGTGTGCCAATAACCACTCGTTCCGTCCCCCGGAAAAAATTTCCGCCAGAACTTGCGGAAAAGTATTTTTCATTGAATATATTATTGGCATTAACGAAGAAACGCCAGGGGCCGTGATCATAGCGTACAACCGCATCGAACAGGGTGAACGATGGCGTGGTGCTGGTATTTGCATCATCGTTAAACACCCTGCCCACATAGCGAACTCCGCCGCCGATACCGAAACCCTTCAACCAGCTTATATTCAATGCACTAAAGTTGTAATCGAGCCAGCCAGAAGTAGTCGTATTGGGAACCCGGATCGGCATATTACCGTCAAAACCATCCTCACTCTTAGTCACCTTGACGTCGTTATAGGTGAAAGCGCCGATAACATTCAACCCACGGAAAATTTCCGTCCTTGCTTCCAATTCCGCGCCGCGAGAGCGGATCTCACCTGTTTGCGTCAGGATGCCACCTGCGCGTAGATCGGGAGTCAAAACATTGGTTTTGGTCAACTCGAACAGCGCCACCGTGAACAGGCTTCTGCTGCCCACAGGCTGGAACTTGACGCCCACTTCATATTGGGACGCTCTAGTAGGGTCAAATGGCCTGCCGCCGCTATTCCGATCTATTCCAGGTTGAGGCAGGAATGATTGTGAATAGCTTACATAAGGCGCGATGCCATTGGAGAAAAGATAGGTCAGGCCAGCCCTGCCGGTGTATGCGGAATCCGTGTTCCTGAAATGGTCAGGCGAGCCAAGAGTAGTAACATCAGTTACGTTTGACGCCCTGTCATGACGGCCGCTGAGGGTGAGAATCCAGTTTTGGTACTTGACCTGGTCCTGGACATAAAAGCCGACATTATCGATCTTTTGCCTTCCATCCACAGCCAGAAAATCAGGCGTCGCGATCGGCTGAAAATAGACGGGGTTGAGTACATTTATGGACGGGGTTAAAGAAGTGCTGGCAAAGTAATTGAGAGAGGCGTTGGTGCGATTCCAATCAATTCCGACCAATGTCGTATGCTTTACCGGCCCCGTGTCGAAGCGCGCCTGTAAATGGGTGTCCAACGTTGTCTGATCAAGTCTCTCCTTGGTTGCGAATGCTGAACGATCCAAGATTGAGGTAGGGTTCCCCGTGATGGGATCGACAGCAAATCCAGCTGGGTTTATATCTCTAAAATTACCATCCTGCCGCTGGAAGCGAAAATTCTGCCGCGCGGTCCAGGTTTCGTTGAAATGATGTTCGAGTTTATAGCTGAACGAAGCCTGATTTGTAGAGTATCGTGTAAAGGCGGGGTCACTTATCAGTGTATTGGTAGGGCTACCATCTGGCGCTGCAGCGTAAAATGCGGCCGCTCCACTGCGGTTGTTTAGAATATCGCCAAAAAGCGTAATAGATGTCCTGTCGCTGGGGCGCCATGTCAGCGAGGGAGCGATATAAAAACGCCTGATGCTGGCACGGTCTCCATTGGTATTGGGAAATCGGACCTGTGTATCCGTGTCGAGGGCCGAGGTGACGAGGCGGAACATGAGCGTGCCATCCGCGTTGGTCAATCCAAAATCGGCGGCGACCCGCTTGCGATCGAAATTGCCATACTGGATTTCGAATTCGCGGACTGGCGTGGCAGAGGGAAGCTTGGTGATGCGGTTCACGATGCCCCCTGCATCGCCGCGGCCGAAGGTGACCGAGGTGGGGCCACGCAGTACGTCTACCCGCTCAAGCGCATACGGGTCGGTAATAAATGCGCCGAAATAAAGCCCCGTTGCCGCCTGATTCAAATTATCCCGGAAATTGGCGGTGGTCTGAACGTTAAAGCCGCGCATGCCCAGATACTCGAAACCTGTGCCATTAAAACCAAACTGATCAGCTACAACTCCCGGCACATAGCGCAGCGCTTCAGTGAAATTGAGATTCACGCCGCGTATGTCGAGCTCCTTGCGATTAATGACGGAAACGGACTGCGGTATCTCGATAATCGGTGTGTCGGTTTTTGTCGCGCTCAGCGTGCGAGTAGTCACATAGCCAGGAGTGTGTCCTGTATCCTTGACTATCACCGTCGGCAGGACCGCCGCCCCTCCAGCGCTCGAGGGTTTGGGGGTATTTTCCTGTACATCGATTACACTAGGCGCGACTGGCTTTCCTTTCGCGTCCGGTTTGGCCGATTCCGTGCTGGCCTGTTGCCCGTAGGCATAGGTGACGGATAAAGCCAGGAATGTGTACTGCAGGGCACGTGAAATTACAGTGTGTTTCAGGTGTTTCAGCCCTATGTTGGTTTTTGTGTAGGCTTTCATAGTTATAGTTGCTCGTGGTTAAAAAATGGTGTGGAATTGGTTGCGTTATTGGATTAAAGAAATAAAAAATTCATCGGCCGGCAACTGCCCGTATTGGATTATCTGTTTGCTTTGCTACGGGTTGATTGACTACGCCCACCAATGCTTGCCCTATCTCATCAGTGCGAACCGCAGTTACTGAAAGTAAGGTGTCGCTCAAACCGTGGCTTGATTCGCAGGCGCCTTGCAGGAAAATAGCGGGCCGAAAGTTTGGCGTACTCTGCAAACAATATTGACGGTCGACCGTGAAGTCGCCCATATAAGACGAAAGCGGTTTCAATAGCGATTTGTGATAGTCCCGGTTATAGCCAGTGGCAAGTACGACCGCGTCATAGGTGGCAACATGCTCGCGACCGGCATTGAGATCCCGCAGGCCCAATTGAATGCCTTCCGGTAAAGCATTGGCGCTGACGATTTCATGACGGCGCAGGAAGCGGTGGCGCGCATTGCCGGTAACTCTCTGCTGATAGAACACATTGAAAATCTGTTCGATCAGAACGAGATCGGGCGCTGCATAATTGGTGTGCCAGAACTCGTCGAGAAGTGCAACGCGATCCTGATCGGAGCGGCTGAAAACGAAGTCAGTGAAATCGGCATTAAAAATTTCGTTGACGAAGGGACTGTCATCCGACGGTTTGATTGCACGAGCGCGCATTATGAGATCGACATGTGGGGCGCCGGGGCGGTTGTGTAAATCCATGAAAATTTCCACCGCGCTTTGACCCGCGCCTACGACAGCTATCTTTTTGGCGCCATCATGCTGTGTGATCTCTCGAAGATATCCGCTCGAATGAAACACGCGCGGATCGTCTTTTAAAGGCAGGAAGCCCTCGGGAATGCTGGCCATGCCCCCGACACCAACGATAAGATTGCGGGTGAGCCGTTCATGAATAGTCCCATCAGAATTACGCGAGCGTATACGCAGGAGTATGACTTCGTCATTTCTTTTTTCGGGGAGCACTTCCAGAACTTCTTCGCCATAAGCACAGCAATTATTGAAATGCGCTGCGGCCCAGGCAAGGTAGTCATTGAATTCGTGACGGCTCGGAAAAAAGGTTTTCAGGTTGATGAAGTCCTGCAGCCTCTGTTTCTGATGCAGGTAGTTGATAAACGTGAAATGGCTCGACGGATTGCGCATCGTCGCCAGATCCTTCAGGAAGGAAATCTGCATATGCGTGCTGTCCAGCATCATGTTGGCGTGCCAGGCAAAACTTGGCTGTTTCTCGATAAAGAACGCATCCACGTTGTACCCATGCTGCTTTTTTTCTTCCAGCGTAATGGCAAGCGCAATATTGGACGGACCGAAGCCGATACCGATCAGGTCATGGATTTGCATGGCGATATCCTCAGAACAGTGTTGCGGAAAGTGCCGTTGCTACGGCATCGCGTGGAACCCACAATCGTTCCGCAAAGAAGCGTTCCCGCAGCAACATGCCAAGCATGGCGTGTTTGTGAGGGAAATCGAACTCCTTGAGATTCGCGTAGCCACACATGGCGAGATTGCGAATCATCTTGTGGTTATCCGAACGAGGTTCGATGACAACCCGCTGCGTTCTGCAATCGTCGAGAAACAGGTAATGAGAGATGGATGGCAACCATGCGGTAACGAAGGGTTTACCGCGAAAGCGAGGTTCTCCGATCAGTACGTGCCAGCCACGGTCGAAATCGTCCACGTCATAGAAGGGAGCAATACGATCTTCCTTTGCCCAGTAAACCTCGAAATAGCCGAACGCTTCGCCATCAAGGCAACCAATGAGCCCGATGACATGCGGGTCGGCCGCGATGTTTTCCAGGTAGGTGCGGTGTTTATCAAGGTCGCCTTCTTCTCGCCAGGTTGCCGCCACGATCGGGTCGTTCATCCAGCGGCTGAAGCGTCCCAGATCGTATTCGATATTCACGGCCTGGAACGAAAGCGTACGGTCAAGCCATGGAATGTGCCGCTGATAAACGATGCCGATCGGTTTAGGCGGCCGCAATGGGTGGCGGCGGCCCTGGCTGAGGACATATGATGGCGGAAACGCGTATGGCTGGGGGGAAGCAAGCCAGATTCTGGGCTGCTGCCAGAAAAGCTCGGCGTAGGCAATTAGCTGATTGTTCTCGCCTCTGAGCAGAATTCCGGATCGAAGCAATTCGTCGGCTTGCCCAACGGGTGCCAGGAGGTTGAGCTGATGTTGATTGGGATAACTGGTGAAGGAGGCTTCGAGCGCTGCCAGCAATTCGGCCGTGTCCGGCATACCCGAGTGAGTATCTGTCCACTCCAGCTTTAATTGGCCTGACTGCCGGGCCAGTTTCCACCTGGAGGGATTTTCCTCTCCATTAATGGTCTGCAACAGCAGCGTATTGCCATAATACGTTGAAACATAGACGATTCCATCGGGGCGTGACATCAATGGCGTCGCACGAGCGTATAGCTCCCGGATTTGCTCATGTTTCATACCCATCAATGGACTCCTTGAAGAACTCGGTTTGAGGCAAATGTCCCCTATAG
>JBKJYB010000098.1:0-2731 GCA_046716045.1 Nitrosospira sp. | reverse complement strand
CTTATCAGCGCGCTGGAAAAACGTTATACCGGCAGCTCCGAGCAGCGCAAGGCGAACAATGAGGCTTATGCGAATGCGATGCGGGAAGTCCATACACGCTTTCCGGATGACCTCGACATCGCGATGCTCTATGTCGAGTCGATGATGGATCTCAACTCCTGGGGTTACTGGATGCGGGATGGTTATCCGCTCGGGGGGACCGCTGAAATTGTCGCGCTTACCGAGAAAGTGATACGGCGCAACCCCAAGCATCCGGGTGCGGTGCATATGTATATCCACCTCGTCGAGCCGACGAGTACGCCCGAGCGGGCGGAGAAGGCGGCCGATACCCTTCTTACGCTGATGCCGGCGGCCGGACATGCGGTGCACATGCCGTCGCATATCTATCAGCGTGTGGGCCGCTATGCCGACGCAATAAAGAGTAATCAGCTTGCCATCGCGGCTGACGAGGAGTATCTGTCGCATAGCCATGTGCAGGGAATGTACCCGATCATGTACACTCCCCATAACATTCACTTTCTGTGGTTTGCCGCTACGATGGATGGGCAAAGCCGGCTTGCGATCGAATCGGCGCGAAAGGTGGCCGGCACGATAGACGATGCGGCGCTGGAGGCGGTGCCGGGAACGGGAACATTCCGTGTCACACCGTATTGGGCATACGCTAGGTTCGGGAAGTGGAACGAGATTCTGCAGGAACCGGCGCCACCGGCTACAAACGCTTTTCTTAAGGGCGGCTGGCATTATGTGCGTGGCTTGGCGTTTGCGGCAACCAGGCAGTTGCCGCAGGCCGAGCAGGAGCTGGAAGCGCTGCGCGGGATCATGAAGAATGGGGCGCTGGATTGGCCGCTTATGTCGCTAAATACCGCGCGCGATGTCTTGAGTATCGGTCCCGAAGTGCTGGCTGGCGAGATCGCCGCCGCCCGTGGACAGTTCGATTCCGCCATCGCACACCTTGACCGGGCAGTCCGCCTTGAGGATGCCCTGGCTTATACGGAGCCATCGGAATGGCAGTCCCCCCCACGGCTGGCGCTGGGTGCCATTCTGCTCGAAGCGGGGCGCGCCACCGAAGCGGAAACAGTATACTGGGAAGATCTGCGGAGAAATCGCAATAACGGCTGGGCGCTTTACGGGTTACTGCAGACGCTGCGCGCGCAAAAGAAGGACGGCGAGGCGGCATTGATCGAGGCGCGTTTCAAAAAGGCGTGGGCGCGTGCCGACGTGGTGCTCAATGCATCACGCTTTGGATGTATTGCGGCGCCTCCGGCAGGAACAGCGCCATAGCGTTACCGCCAGATTTTTCGCGGCAATCGTCAATAGATGAACGAGAGCAGGGCAAGCGTCATGGGGAAAAAGCAGCCGGTGGTCGAATCTCTGGTATGCACGATCGGACATTCAATGCGCTCATTGGATGCGTTTGTCAGGCTATTGAAAGAGAATGAAGTTACACACGTCCTCGACGTGCGCACCATGCCGCGTTCCCGACAAAACCCCCAATTCAACAAGGAAACATTGCCAGATGCCCTGGAAGCATCCGGCATCCAGTACACGCACTTGCCGGGGCTGGGCGGGCTGCGCCACGCCCATAAGGATTCGATCAATGGAGGCTGGCGCAACGCATCTTTTCGCGGATATGCCGATTATATGCAGACGCCGGAATTCGACGCGAATGTGCGGGATGTCATGGAATTCTCCGTGCAGGAGCGCTGCGCGCTGATGTGCGCTGAAGCGGTTCCGTGGCGTTGCCACCGTTCGTTGATCGCCGATGCGCTTACGCTGCGCAATATACGGGTGGAAGACATCATCAACACCGGCGCACGAAAATTGCATTTGCTGACGCCATGGGCACGAGCGAATGGCCTGAAGATCAGTTATCCTTCTCAAGCAACAGCGGAATCTGTCGATAAGTAAATTTAACTATACCGTAAATAATCAGATAATTCCTGGCTTCGCCAGTGTCGATTTATCTGAAACGCAAGCTAACCCGAATGAAACATTCGGGCTCAACATCAATCGCAAAGGAGTACACATGAAAATCTTCTGGACAGCATTTGCCGCCCTTGCCGCAATGGGCTGGCAACCCGCCGCCATGGCGTATGAAGATGCTTTTTCGAGACAGCGAGAACCGAGAACGAATCCGGCGAGGGAGCAAGCGCAGAAAAATAGTCAGCCAGGATTGGGACTGGAGGGCAGGCAGCAAGGCCAGGAACCGAAGCCGTGGGAGGTGAAGCCGTGGGAGCAGCAAAACGCTACGGACGAGTTAAAACAGCAGAAGGCTACGGAGGAGAGGCGCCGGGTTGGGAGAAAAGCCCGGAAAGAGCGGCTTGAACAAGAAAATAAAAAAGCCCAAGCCCAGGAGTCCGAATCTCAGGGTCGCGCGAGACACCAGCAGAGCAAATGGCAGAGGCATCAGATGGAAAGCGAGCGGTATAATCCCATCACGGGATTTCCACCGAGATGATGGGTGTCCGGCAGCTGCTTTCCAGCAGCCTGCCGAACTTAAAGGAAATCGGCTGCAAAAACGTCTGGCCGGTCCATATTTCGCCGCTTTTTTGGCCAATAGAACAACTATTGGCCTTCAAAATCGTCAAAATCTGTCCTCGCCCAGTCATTTTTTCGCTGGGATTCTTCAAGTCCGGCAGGCTGCTAGCGAATCGGATTCTCCGGTATACTTTACAATATAATGCCTGAAACCCTGCTGATTGTTACCGCCGCCGCCATTCTACTGGTGACC
>JBKJYB010000097.1:0-7032 GCA_046716045.1 Nitrosospira sp. | reverse complement strand
AGGCAAGGCCATTTTCATCCAGGCTGGCGGTCACGAGTTTCATTACATCCCCTGCCTCAATGAACGCGACGACTGGATACAAGCCCTGGCCGACATCGCGCTTGCCAATTTGCAAGGATGGCTGGGTTTGGAACATTCAGAAGAACAATTGACTGAGTCGCAGCGGCGGGCGCTGGAGATGGGGGCGGCGAAGTAGAGAATGCTGGCAGCCTATTAGCTAGACTTTCTGTCCGCGAGTTCCAAACCGGCTGCGTATAAATTGAATAATACCGGGCAAAATCGAAATAATGATGATGCCGAAAATAAAAAAGGTCAGATTATTCTTCACTATAGGCACGTTGCCGAAGAAAAATCCGCCGAATACAAAGAAACTGATCCAGAAAACACTTCCGAATGCGCTGTACGCCATGAAATGCGGATAGACCATACGCCCGACACCGGCAACGAAAGGCGCAAAGGTACGCACGATGGGCAGAAAGCGCGCGAAGATAATGGTCTTGCCGCCGTGCTTTTCATAGAATCGGTGAGTTTTTTCCAGATGAGCGCGATTTAATAAACGTGAATCCGCGCGGCTGAATATTCTGGGACCAAAATAGCGTCCGATCCAATAATTAGTATTGTCGCCCAAAAACGCGGCCAGCATGAGCAGTGCCGCGAGCCATTGAACGTCCATGGCGCCGCTTGCGGCAATTGCACCCGCCACGAACAGCAGCGAGTCCCCCGGCAGGAACGGGGTTACCACCAACCCGGTCTCACAGAAGATTATCAGGAACAGAATGAGATAAATCCAGTTGCCGTAATTCTGAACCAGCCAGATGAGATGCTGATCCAGATGCAGGATGATATCGATAAAAGTGGTGAGAAGTTCCAAAACAAGCCTTGGACAAACGGGACCAGAACTGAGGCGAAACCGCGACGAAATTGAGAAGCGTCTAAAAAGATCAGGGTTAAATCAAGGTATCGCTTCCGCCTCGTCCTTCTTCTTTTCAGGCTTGACAATATCCTCACGCGAGACACCCAGCAACATGAGGAGAGGACTTGCCACCAGCACCGAGGAATAAATGCCAAACAGGATGCCAATAGTAAGCGCCAACGCAAAGTAATGCAGCGCCTCTCCACCGAAAAACAGCATGGAGACAACCACCATCTGGGTACTGCCATGGGTGATGATGGTCCGCGACATGGTGCGGGTAATCGCATTATCTATAACTTGCGCCACGGGGGCCTTGCGCATCTTGCGGAAGTTTTCCCGTATCCGGTCGAATATCACCACAGATTCATTCACCGAATAGCCCAGAATCGCCAATATGGCCGCCAGCACGGTGAGCGAGAATTCCCACTGAAAAAAGGCGAAGAAACCGAGAATGATCACCACATCATGCAAGTTGGCAATGATTCCGGCAACACCAAATTTCCACTCGAAACGCACGGCCAGATAAGCCACGATGCCAAGCGATACGATCAATAATGCCAACGCACCATTCTCGACCAGTTCTTTGCCCACCTGCGGGCCGACAAACTCCACCCGGCGTATCTCCGCGGTTTTGTCATCCTGGCGTAGTGCCGTTATCACCGTTTCGGACAACCTGGCGCTGGATATATCAGGCTTGGCCGGGAGGCGTATCATTACATCCCGGGATGTTCCAAAGTTCTGCACGCTTGCGTCTGACATGCCGAGTTTGATGAGCGTGTCGCGTATCCTGTTGATATCCGCCGCCTGGGTATAGCCGACTTCCATCACCGTACCACCGGTAAAATCCACACCCAGATTCAATCCCTTGGTAAAGAGAAAAAATACCGACACGATAAAAGTCAGCAATGAAATGGTAGTGGTATATTTCCCCCAGCTCATGAAGGGGATATCGCGCTTGATTCTGAAAAATTCCATGCCGAACCCTATCTCCTGCTTATTTCCTGCTTATTATTATTTCCTGGTAGAACAGATCGTCCCCGCCCTATTCATTCTTTAACGCTTGTCGCTGGCCGGCTTCCATATCTGACCAATGGAGACTTTTTCCAGCTTGCGGCGATTGCCATACGCCAGATTGACTATGCCACGCGAAACCATTACCGCGCTGAACATTGAAGTTAATATGCCCAAACACAACACCACGGCAAAGCCCTTTATCGGGCCGGACCCGAACGCAAATAACGCGATACCAGCGATCAGCGTGGTAATGTTGGAATCGAGTATGGTGCCAAACGCCCGTTCGTATCCCGCGTTAATCGCCGCTTGCGGTGATATGCCGTTGCGCAGCTCGTCGCGAATGCGTTCATTGATCAGCACGTTCGCATCGATTGCCATTCCCAGGGTGAGCGCAATGGCAGCCATGCCCGGAAGCGTCAGTGTCGCCTGTAAAATCGAAAGCAGGCCCACCAGCAACAGCAAGTTTACGCCCAACGCCGTTACGGAAATGAAGCCAAACATCAGATAATAAATCGTCATGAAAACGGCAATCGCCGCAAAACCGAATAGCGTTGAATTGAATCCGCGTGAAATGTTGTCGGCGCCAAGACTGGGGCCTACCGTGCGCTCTTCGATGATGTCCATCGGTGCGGCCAATGCGCCGGCACGCAATAACAGCGCAACATCCCTGGCTTCCTCGGTGCTCATGCGCCCGCTGATCTGTACCCGTCCACCACCGATTTCCTCGCGGATCACGGGGGCGGTAATGACTTCCGCCTGATTTTTCTCGATCAACAAAATTGCCATGCGCTTGCCGACATTATCGCGCGTCAACTGTCTGAAAATTCGCGCGCCATTATTGTCGAGGTTAAGATGCACCGCTGGCTGATTGTTACTATCGAAACCGGCCTGCGCGTCATTGATGCGATCACCCGTCAATACGACCTGCTTTTTTACCAGTAACGGGCCGCCGCCACGCTCATTGTAAAGCTCGGTTCCGAACGGAACCTGCCCGCGCAATGCCGCAGCCAGATCACGCTCCTCATCCACCATACGCACTTCAAGTGTGGCGGTGCGCCCCAGAATATCCTTGGCTTTGGCAGTGTCCTGTACACCGGGCAATTGCACGACCACGCGGTCAGCACCGGCCTGTTGAATAATCGGTTCGGCCACACCCAGTTCATTAACACGGTTGCGCAGCGTAGTGATGTTCTGCTGCACGGCGGTATCCTGGATGAGTTTCTGCGCTTCCGGCTTCATCGCAGCGGTTAGGTGGAACTCGTCCCTCACATTCTGCTCGCGCAAGATCAAATCGGCGTAGGTCTTTTTGATTTCGGCTTCGGCCCTGGCACGTGACTCCGGATCACGAAATTTGATAGTGATCTTTGAACTATCCTTATCGAGTCCGATATACTGAATTTTCTGCTCGCGCAAGCTGCTGCGTATATCGGCGCTGAAGCGGTCAAGCGCTTTGGAAAGCGCCCCATGCATATCCACCTGTAACATGAAATGAACGCCGCCACGCAGATCGAGCCCCAGATACATGGGCAATGCGCCGATGCTGGTCAACCACTGAGGAGAGTTGGGGAGAAGATTCAGCGCTACCATATAACTGTTACCGAGTACCGACTGAAGCATATCCTTGGCCTTGATCTGCGTATCGGTGTCGGCAAAGCGCACTTTTACACCGCCTGTCTCAAGGAACATTCCGCTGGTGACGAGATTGGCCTTCTTTAATGCGTCCTCAACCCGCTGCAGCAGCGCGGTATCGGCTTTGGCAGCGGTCCGTAATGGCGAAATCTGCACTGCTGGCGACTCGCCATAAAAATTCGGCAGGGTATAGAGCAGTCCGAGCAGTATCGAAACCGCGATAATCAGGTATTTCCAGGCGGGGTAGCGGTTCATGGCTTTGGGATGGATACTAAGGAAAAGAAGGTACAATAAGGACTATGCTGCACCCTCATGTCTTGCCTTAACGGAATTCTGGTTATTCCTTCTCAATACTGTTCAACGTTCCCTTGGGCAACAGGGTCTGAATGGCCGTCTTTTGAAGGACGATCGGCACATTTTCGGCAATCTGGAGTATTACGTAATTCCCGCTAACTTTACTCACGCGTCCTAGCTGGCCACCTGTGGTCGCCACCTCATCGCCCTTTTGCAGCGCCTCAATCATCAGTTTCTGTTCCTTGGCGCGCTTCGCCTGGGGACGAATCAGCAGAAGATAAAATACGGCGAAGATACCGATCAGCGGCAGCAGACTCATAAAATCCGCACCGGTTGGGGCGGAAACGGCCTGGGCGAAAGCTTCACTAATCAACATGATATTCTCCGATCATAGTTAAACCCAGATAATCCATTAGGCGGCTCTCCGAGCCTACCCGAGTGCTGGCGGTCAGTTTGCGTCCATTTTTGCCGCCGTTTTTGCCACTGGTGCGGCGTCCATAGACCAGGCTATGGACTTCACCCAACCGGCAAAACTGTCTCGCAACCTGCCTCGCCATCATCTCGCGTCCTAATGGATTATCTGGGTTGAAAAAACGCGATTTTAGCATGATGCGGCACGGGCTTGAAATTCTTGCGCATATTCTTCGAACTTGCCTGTCTCGATTGCGACACGGATCTCACCCATCAACTGCTGGTAATAATACAGGTTGTGCAGCGTGTTGAGACGGGCGCCGAGGATTTCGTTGATCCGTTGCAAATGATGGAGATAAGCGCGGGTAAAATGGCGGCATGTATAACAGCCGCATTGCGCATCCGGCGGCGCTGTGTCCAGGCGATATTGACTGTTGCGCAGCTTGATTATCCCGTTGCGCGTGAACAGCCAGCCATTGCGCGCATTGCGCGTAGGGAGGACGCAGTCAAACATATCTACTCCTTGCGCTACCGCGTTTACAATATCCGCCGGGGTTCCGACACCCATCAGGTAGCGCGGCCGATCGGCGGGTAATTGGGGCGCGACATGCTTGAGAATGCGCTGCATGTCATCCTTCGGCTCGCCCACTGACAGCCCGCCGATGGCATAACCGTCGAAACCGATATCCTGCAATCCCGAAAGGGACTTATCACGCAGATTCTCGTACATTCCGCCCTGGACGATGCCAAACAATGCATTGGGATTGCCCCCATCATTATCGTGCGCATGTTTTGAGCGTTCCGCCCAGCGCAAACTCAATTCCATGGATTCACCCGCTGTGCGCTCATCCGCCGGATAAGGTGTGCACTCGTCGAATATCATCACGATGTCCGAATTGAGTATGCGCTGGATGCGCATCGATTCCTCCGGCGTAAGAAAACACGCATCACCATTCACCGGCGAGCGGAACTTGACCCCCTGTTCGGTAATCTTGTTCATGACCCCCAGGCTGAATACCTGGAAACCACCGGAATCCGTCAGTATGGGCCCGTTCCAGCCCATGAAGCCGTGGAGGCCGCCATGCGCCTCGATCACTTCAAGGCCGGGACGCAGCCACAAATGGAAGGTGTTGCCAAGCACGATATGCGCGTTAACTTCCTGCAACTCCGCGGGCGACATCGTTTTTACCGCGCCATAAGTTCCCACCGGCATGAATGCGGGCGTTTCCACCACGCCATGCGTCAGCGTCAAGGTCGCGCGACGAGCCAGGCCGTCACTGCGGTGCAGTTCAAATCTCATATTAGATCAAGCAATTGAATGAAATAGAGTTATAGAGTGATATTGATGAGCACTTGGCGGCAAACTATTTTTACCCGATGAGAAAATACTATAAATCTCGTCATTCCGGGCTTGACCCGGAATCCAGTCTAAACCAGCAGTGGCGTGCTTTGCACGTCACTGGATATCGGCTTCCGCCGGTATGACGTTTGTACTCTCCACCCGCTGGATCATACAAGAGGATTCAGGTCTATGATTCCCTTTCGATCAGCATGGCGTCACCGTAGCTAAAAAAGCGATAGCGCTCATTTATCGCGTGTTGATAAGCGCGGCGGATATTTTCCGTTCCGCCAAACGCGGATACAAGCATCAGCAGGGTTGAGCGAGGCAAATGAAAATTGGTCAGTAAACGCTCTACCACGCGCAAACGGTAGCCCGGTGTGATAAAGATATCAGTATCGCCATGACCCGATTGCAGTTCGCCATTACCGGCCGCAGCAGCCGCTTCCAGCGCTCGCAGCGATGTCGTCCCGACCGCCAGTACTCGCCCGCCGCCGGTTTTCGCGCGCCGGATTGATTCCACCGTTTCCTGCGGCACATGAAAAATTTCTTTGTGCATTTTGTGATCGGCAATGCTCTCCACCCGGACGGGCTGGAATGTGCCCAACCCGACATGCAGCGTCACATGCGCAATCGCCACGCCCATTTCGCTCAATGCTCTCAGCATGCTTTCATCGAAATGCAGACCCGCGGTAGGCGCTGCTACGGCGCCCGCCTGTTTCGCATAAACTGTTTGATAGCGCGCCTCGTCCGTTTTTGTTGCGGCCCGCGAAATGTATGGCGGCAGCGGCAGACTGCCGTAGCGTTCCAGTAACTCGATCACGGTATGCTCGTGATCGAAGCGCAAGGTATAAAGATCATGCTCGCGCGCCAACACCGTCACCTCGATTGCATCCGCAAGGAAGAGTTTCGAGCCGGGTTTCGGCGAGTGACTGGCGCGAATGACCGCCCGTACGCACTGTGCGTCCAACACCCGTTCCACCATCACCTCCACCCTGCCGCCGCTGCCCTTTACGCCAAATAAGCGCGCCTTGATGACGCGGGTGTCATTGAACACCATCACGTCACCAGCCCGAATATATCGGGGCAAATCGGCAAACATCGCATCCCGCAGCACACCGCTCGAACCTTCCAGGTGCAGCATACGGCTGCTGGCCCGCTCCTCGGCTGGAGCCTGGGCGATCAACTCAGAGGGGAGATTGAAATCGAAATCCTGAACTTTCATCGCGCGTATTATACCGATGTGTCCTGGATTCACCTGCCCAGGTTGCCGCAACCTATGTTTTCAGTAATAATGCCCCCTCTTGAAAAGGCATTGCCGGGATGGCGGAATTGGTAGACGCACGGGACTCAAAATCCCGCGACTGTGAGGTCATGGGGGTTCGATTCCCCCTCCCGGCACCACGGATGAGCTAATATCTTCAGCTTATTC